>NZ_BAACAP010000208.1:0-80434 GCF_045865695.1 Scytonema hankhaensis NUACC26 | reverse complement strand
GGATATTCATCCGTAGGTTCCCGCAATACTGCTTCATGTAGGTTGGGATCGAATGGTTGATTTTCAGGACGCATGGGGGAAACGCCTAGACGTTTGAGACAATCAACTAAGAGCTTATAAACACCTTGATAGCTCTTATGAATGGTCATCTCACCATCATTCTGGGGTTTAATTTGCGCTCGCGCCCGTTCAAAATTATCGACAACTGGGAGTAATTCAGTGATTGTATTCCGCTTAAGTTGCTGTTCTAAATCTTCTTTCTCTTTTTGGTTGCGCTTGCGATAATTTTCAAAATCAGCCGCAATTCTCATATACTGAGTGCTGCGCTCTTCTAGCTGTGCTTTGAGAGACTCAATTTGTTGAGTCAGTTCAGTTTCTCTGGCTTTGAATTCATTGCTAGTCGCGTCAGCAGTCGCGGACACATTGCTGTCTTGATTAGCAACCGTTGTTTCCAAGACTACCTCAGTTTGAGCGTCTGGCTGTCCATCGATCTCATTTCCGGCTTCGTTGCCGTTGATTTGAACTGTAGAGTCGGTCATTGTTTGCTGTTCCTCAGTTAGTTCACCTAATTGCTGATTTATATTGTTCTGCTGTTGATTTTCGTCTACCATTGTGTACTTTTTCCAGGCGCAATATTTTACGGTTATCGCTACATTGCAGTGAGCAGTTACCAGTTACCAGTGAGCACCTGACCAGTGAGCACCTGACCAGTGAGCACCTGACCAGTGACCAGTAACCTGTCATCGTAACACTTAACAAGTTACGTAACTTTTTAGCGATCGCTCATCAGTAAGCGGTAATTATTAGCCAGTTACGTATATTTTAAAAGTTCCAAAACTTATATCAGGTAAACCAGAAATTGATTTATGATGTAAATCCCCTATTTTATCAGTATAGGGATTAACTGCTCACTAGTCACTGGTCAGGTGGTCACTGATTACTGGTCACTGGTCAGGTGGTCACTGGTCAGGTGCTCACTGGTCACTGGTCAGGTGCTCACTGATTTTTAAGTGTCAATGTCAATTCTGTCGCCAAGGTTGGGAACACTTTAGCTAGAGGTTTCCGCAACTAACGACATACTATGACATACTCGTCACCACAGAGGCGCAGTACTGCTCTTACAACAAGAGCTGAGTTTTCGCCCTTCGGCAACAAACTCGTGCAATCTGGCTTTGTTGACAGCGAACAAATGAGACAAGCGCTGATAGAAAGCCGCAAGTCAGGCAGACCCCTGACAGAAGTATTGGAAGCAATTTCAGGCAGGCAACTAACACCAGAGTTACTCAGACAGTATAAAAAGCAGCAATTATTTGAACTCAAAATACTATACGGTGTTGAATCTCTCGATCCGGAAGTCAGCCAAGTTGGACAAACAACAGTTGGTCAATTGATTGACACCCTCATTCCAGTGGATATATGTCGTCGCCATCGCTTGGTTCCTCTAACAAAACACGATGACCAAAATCCTCCCTCTGTTTTGATAGCGATGGTAGCTCCTGATAACTTGGAAGCTTCAGATGACTTAAACCGTATCTTGCGCCCGCAAGGGTTGGCATTGCAGCGCATGGTTATTACTCAGGAAGATTACCAACAACTTATTAACCAGTATTTAGATGAACTGGCTGTTCGGCAAAAGCACATAGAACAGGAAAAATTTACAGATATTAATCAAGATTTAGAAAATTTAGAAAATCTTAATATGGAAGATGCACCCGAAGACGGCGAAGCCGATTTGGGTGCGGCAATGAAAGGGGCTGAAGATGCTCCGGTCATTAATTTGGTGAATAGAATTCTTGCTAAAGCTTTACACGAAAAGGTTTCTGATATTCACATTGAACCACAGGAAGAAAACTTACGCATTCGTTTTCGTAAAGATGGCGTGCTGCGTGAAGCTTTTGACCCTCTGCCGAAAAAAATCATTCCTGCTGTAACAGCCCGTTTCAAAATCATTTCCAACCTAGATATTGCCGAACGGCGTTTACCTCAAGACGGACGGATTCGACGAATGTTTGAGGGACGTAAAGTTGACTTCCGTGTTAATACTTTGCCCAGCCGCTATGGGGAAAAGGTAGTACTGCGGATTTTGGATAACTCCTCAACACAACTAGGTCTTAATAAACTGATTACAGATCCCGACACATTAAACATCGTCAAAGAGATGGTTGCTCGTCCCTTTGGTCTAATTCTAGTAACTGGACCAACAGGTTCTGGTAAAACTACAACTTTGTATTCCGCTCTTTCAGAAAAGAATTCTCCAGGCATTAATATCAGTACGGTAGAAGATCCAATTGAGTACAGCTTACCTGGAATCACTCAGGTGCAAGTGATTCGGGAAAAAGGGCTAGACTTTGGGACGGCTTTGCGAGCTTTCTTACGGCAAGACCCTGATGTGTTACTTGTAGGTGAGACACGAGATAAAGAAACAGCAAAAACTGCTATTGAGGCAGCGCTGACAGGTCACTTGGTTCTTACTACCTTACACACAAATGATGCTCCAGGTGCGATCGCTCGTTTGGGAGAAATGGGTATTGAATCTTTCATGGTTTCTAGTTCCCTCATTGGTGTACTGGCACAGCGCTTAGTACGGCGTGTTTGCTCCAGTTGTCGCATTCCTTACACTCCTACTGTAGAAGAACTAGCTCGCTATGGGCTATCAGCCAGCCAAGAAGCAGGTATCACTTTTTACAAAGCAAATACCCTTTCAGCCGAGCAACTTCAAGAAGCTAAAGCCAAAAACCACGTATGTCCGGAATGTAACGGCGTTGGTTATAAAGGACGTTGTGGCGTTTATGAAGTCATGCGAGTTACCGAACGCCTGCAAGCGTTGATTACCGAAGAAGCCCCAACGGAACGCATTAAAGAAGTCGCAGTGGAAGAAGGGATGAAAACGCTGTTAGCTTACAGCTTAGATCTCGTTCGCCAAGGTGCCACCACTTTAGAAGAAGTAGAACGGGTTACATTCACCGATACAGGTTTAGAAGCAGAATTAAAAGCCAAACGTAAGAGCGGTCTTACCTGTAAAACTTGCAACGCTGGATTGCAACCGGAATGGCTTGATTGTCCGTACTGTATGACGCCTAGATTCAGTGACCAGTGACCAGTGACCAGTGACCAGTGACAGAAGGAAAGAAAAAATGGAATTAATGATTGAAGATTTGATGGAGCAATTGATTGAAATGGGCGGTTCAGATATGCACTTATCTGCAGGATTGCCTCCCTATTTTCGTATTAGTGGCAAATTGACTCCTATTGGCGACCAACCAATGACAGTGGATCAGTGCCAAAGATTGATTTTTAGTATGTTGAATAATACTCAACGGAAAACCTTGGAACAAACTTGGGAGTTAGATTGTTCCTATGGTGTTAAAGGATTGGCACGTTTCCGGGTTAACGTTTATAAAGAGCGCGGAGCTTATGCTGCTTGTTTGCGAGCATTAAGTTCTAAGATTCCTAACTTTGAAAAATTGGGTTTACCAGATGTTGTTCGGGAAATGGTAGATAAGCCCAGAGGATTGGTTTTGGTTACAGGTCCTACAGGTTCTGGAAAGACCACAACCTTAGCTGCTTGTATTGACTTAATCAACCGCACTAAGGCAGAACACATTTTGACTGTGGAAGATCCTATTGAATTTGTTTACGAACCTGTTAAAAGTTTAATCCACCAACGACAACTTAATGAGGATACTAAGAGTTTTGCTAATGCTTTGAGAGCCGCACTTCGGGAAGATCCAGATATCGTTCTTGTGGGTGAAATGCGGGACTTAGAAACAATTTCTTTGGCTATTTCTGCCGCAGAAACAGGACACTTAGTCTTTGGAACTCTACATACTAGTTCTGCTGCACAAACAGTCGATAGAATCATCGACGTTTTCCCCCATGAAAGACAGACGCAAGTTCGAGTGCAGTTGTCTAACTCATTAGTAGCAGTATTCAGCCAAACACTAGTTCCAAAGAAAAACCCCAAACCAGGTGAGTATGGTCGGGTCATGGCTCAAGAAATCATGGTGGTAACACCTGCTATTTCTAACTTAATTCGAGAAGGAAAAACTTCCCAAATTTACTCTGCTATCCAAACAGGAGGTAAGTTGGGAATGCAAACTTTGGAAAAAGTTTTAGCTGACTTGTATAAAGCTGGCACTATTTCTTTTGAAGCAGCAATGTCTAAGACTTCTAAACCAGATGAAGTTCAACGTCTCATTGGTCCTGGTGCGCCACCTCCACCCGCCCCAGGTGCTAAACCAGCTGCTAAAGCACATTAATTGTTAATTGTTAGTGGTTGGTAGGGGCGCAATGCCTTGCGCCCGTACAGTTGTTAGTAGATAACCACTAACTACTAACTACTAACTACTAACCACTAACCACTAACCACTATCATTGTAATACTATGCCAACATTTGTTGCTCGTGTTAAAGATTCGCAAGGAAAAGCGAAAACAGAAAAAGTTGTAGCGGATTCTTTGGCTGATGCCCGTACTTCTTTAAGACAAAAGGGTTATGTTATTCAAGATTTAAAAAAACAAGCTCAAGGTTTTGATGTAAAAGAACTTTCTACAAAGTTTGCTAGCGTTTCTGTTAAAGATAAAGCTGTTTTTTCACGTCAACTTGCTGCATTGGTTAATGCAGGTGTGGCAATTGTTAGAAGTTTAGGAGTTTTATCCGAACAATGTACTAATCCTAAACTCAAACAAGCTCTCGTAGGTATCAGTTCTGAAGTCCAAAATGGTGTAAACCTTTCAGATGCAATGCGTAAGTATCCGGATTGCTTTGATGGTTTATATGTCAGTATGATTCAAGCTGGTGAAGTCGGTGGTGTTTTGGATGAAGTTTTGAATCGTCTGGCTAAGTTGCTAGAAGATGTAGCACGATTACAAAACCAAATTAAATCGGCAATGGCTTATCCTGTTGCTGTCACCTTCATCGCAGTTAGTATCTTTGTAGGGATGACTGTTTTTCTAATTCCTATTTTTGCTAAGATTTTTGAAGAGTTAGGAACAACGTTACCGCCTCTCACTCAATTCATGATGTTTTGTAGTGAAACCTTCCGAAGCTGGAGGATGATAATTGTTATTGGTGTTATTGTAGGTTTTCAGATCGCCTATAAACAGTACTACAAAACTAGAGTTGGTCGCGAAACAATTGACCGTCTATCACTGAAAATGCCTTTGCTTGGCGATTTAATTCAAAAATCTTCTGTTGCTCGCTTTAGCCGAACTTTTGGTGCTTTGACTCGTTCTGGCGTACCAATTCTGACATCTTTAGAAATTGTGCGAGATACATCGGGTAATCAAGTTGTTGCTAATGCTATTGATGCAGCAAAAATGGAAATTCAACAGGGAGGTATGATTAGTATCGCTTTGCAAAAAGAGAAAGTTTTTCCTCTTATGGCAATTCAAATGATTAGTATTGGCGAGGAAACTGGTGAATTGGATGGGATGTTGATGAAAATTGCCGATTTTTATGAAGATGAAGTTGAGCAGGCAGTCAAAGCATTAACGAGTATTTTAGAACCTATTATGATTGTGGTTTTAGGCGGTATGGTAGGTACTATTCTGATGTCTATGTATCTACCTCTGTTTGCAGTCTTCGAGAAGTTAGGCTAAATGAGGAGAAAGATTGAATTATGATATTTTAAATCGCCAAGATATATCGCGTAGGTTGGGTTGAGGAACGAAACCCAACATTGAATCAAATTGTTAGGTTGAGGAACGAAACCCAACATTGAATCAAATTGTTAGGTTGAGCAACAAAATCCAACATTGAATCAAATTGTTAGGCTGAGCAGTAAAATCCAATATTGAATCGAATTGTTAGAGGATGTTTGAAAAGTCCCGATCGATGTATCAAATATTTTTTACCCCACCCTAACCCTCCCCTATGTATTGGGAAGGGAACCGGATTTTTTTTGTTTCCCCCCAATACATCGGAGGAATTAAGGGGGTAATGATGCGATTAAAATCATAGCTAACCACTTTTCAAACAACCTCTTAGTTGAGCAACAAAATCCAATATTGAACCCTTATTGTTGGGTTTCGTTCCTCAACCCAACCTACGATGTTTTAATGTTTACTTTATAAATCATCTTTTATGTCGGTACAAAAATCACATTATGAAGCGTGTTTAGCAGAGTATAGCAATATTGAGTCTGCGATCGCACTCCTAAAACAACATCGTCCCTACCTAGAAATGATTCCAAGTTTGCGACGTCCGGATGAAAGCACGATCGCAATTCCGTTACCTGTTGCCCATCTTCGTAGCGAAGCCACAACAGCCGAAGCAATTCGCCTCCCCTGTGATGTAGCCATTTTAATGTGCGATCCTGAATGGAAAATAAAAACCGGACCTGAAATCTTGATTTTTATTCATCGTCCCCACGAAGATTTTTCTGATTTATTGGGACGTTGGCGACAAACACAGGTTTATTTGGATAAAGACTATGAATGGCTTATGCCTGCCCGTTACAAACATATTTTAAGTGAAGGTACAAATACCATATATCCATTGTTTGTTTTATTCCCTGAAACATCAGAACGGATTCAAAGAGGTTTTGTAGGCGCTCATCTTCCTTTTGTTACGATTTCTACACCAGAATTATTGTTTGAGGAAAATATGCTGGGAAACTTATCTTCAGATGGCTTATCTGCTGAAGCTTAAACTAGGCAGGCTACTCCCTTCGATGCCATTCAATTACCATTACACGTAGGGTGGGCACTGCCCACCAATAACGAACGGTGGGCAGTGCCCACCCTACTACCGCGTCTACCTTAAAATGGTGGGTTGAGACAGCACCCTGTGCTATTGTGATTGTCATGTGACTAGAGTGAAAGCAAAGGAATATTTTCAGCCAAGACATCCTTAACGATTAGACCAATGACGAAGAATGTCTAGCCTTGGGTAACTTTGGGTAGGTCTTTTATATACGGCTTCTTGCATCAGTTGTTCAATCGACATCATAGAATTCTATAAAATATACTATTGCGTACAGTTTAACAATATCTGGGCATATTTCTCTTTGAGTCAAATTCCCGACTTTTCACAAAGTCGGGAATTTAGCATCTTAAGTTTGCTGCTGTACTACTGGTTCTGTTTGCTTTTCCTTATCCAAACGACGCTTTCTTGCATACAACTGGATAGTTACTGCCATCAAAATCACAAGACCAACAACAACCCAAGCGGTAATATCAGTAGGGAGATTATTCTTGAACACTGCTAACAGGACAATCACCACTAACATGACTGTCGGTGCTTCATTCAACGCCCGCAATTGCTTGCTACTCCATTTGCATTCATCCTTTGCCAACTGTTTCATTAGGCGCTTGCAGTAATGATGGTATCCCAACAACAAAACAACAAATCCTAATTTGAAGTGCAACCAACCTTGCTTAAGAACTTCTGGTTCGGTTGTTAATAAACCAATTGCCATTGCTACCGTCAAGAACATTCCTGGATTAGTAATAATGTTGTAGAGGCGCTTTTCCATGATTTGATACTGATTTTTTAGTATCGTCCGTGCGGGTTCCGGTTCTTCGTTAGCTTCTACATGATAAATAAAAAGACGGACTAAGTAGAACAAACCAGCAAACCAAACCACGATTCCAACAATGTGAAAAGCCTTAAACCAAGAATAAGCCATGAATTTTTATCTCCGTTAAATGTCATTGGTCATTTGTCATTGGTCATTTGTCATTTGTTATTGGTGATTCCTCCTTGTCACCCAATCCCCAATCCCCTAATCGCCAATCCCCTATCCCCTATCCCTTAACTCGCACAAAGGGCAAAAGGTCTTGAAGAATAGGTTCTGAATGGTGTTCTTGGGGATAGTGTCCTCCACCATTTAGTTTAATTAATTCGCCATGAGGTAGTGTATTTACAAAATTTTGTGCTAAGTCTATGGGTAACCAAGGATCGGTCGTACCCCATTGAACTAAGATGGGCTGCTGCCATTGTTGAAAACCTGTTTCAATTTCTGTCATTGCTGTATTTAACTGCAAATTACGAATCGTTGCTAAAAGGCTTCTTCCAGAAGCGGAACTTTTCAAATAAGGTTTGCGGTAAACGTCTAAATCGCTATCTTTGATGACGTACCGACTTCCACCTTCTAGAGTGCGATCGACAAGTAAAGGGTCTTGAGTCATCATCTCACCTGCCAATGGCAATCCCATTTGTTGAATTTTCCAAGGTAATTTTGCTTGGTTGGAAACTGGTGCATTTAATATAGCTATATTGGCTATTTGTTCTGGATGCCGCAAAGCATATTGTAGTCCAACGGAACCTAAAAATCCTTGTAAAACAAGGGAAAATTTTTCAATTTCTATGGCTTTGATAAATGCTTCTAATGCATTAATAAAAGTATCGGGCGTGTAAGCAAAATCTCTTTTCTCTGGTTTTGCTGAAAAACCAAAACCAATCCAATCTGGTGCAATGGATTTGGTTCCTTGTTGTGCTAAAGCTGGCATTATATTGCGCCAACTATAACTTTGTGACACTAACCCGTGTAATAATAATACGGGTAGTAAATCAGTTCTACCTATTGGTACAGATTCACGATAAAACCACTCTAAAGATCCTGCTTGAATTTTATTTTCTGTTATTGTCATCGCGATATTAAATGCTTCGCGCAAAGGCGCAAATTTAATTAAAAAGTATGAAAATTGTACCAAAATAAAGAGGAGTTTACTTCATAATTCATAATTCATAATTTATAGTTTTCTCAATCATTTCACGAATCGCGCAAGCAGTTGCTGGTGCTAGTAAAACACCGTTACGGTAGTGACCTGTTGCTAAAAGGACGCGATCGCCCTTTGGACGGCTCCCTCCTGGAGCATCGCATCCGGGTAACTGACCGACAACTGGTGCGGGGCGTCCTTCGGGGCGCGGACGCAATCCCGACCACATACGGGTCACTGTGGCTGATGCTAGTTCGGGACAAAATGCGATCGCTTGTTGTCTGACAGATTCCAACAGTTCTTCATTGGCTAGTATCTGTTGACTATCCGTAGGAAATTCCACAGTTGCGCCTATCCAGTAATTTCCACCACCTACGGGAACGATATGAACATCATGTCCGGTAATCACTGGTTGAAAGTTTGGATTTCCCAAAGAAGATTCCAAGCGTACTTGTAGAGCTTGTCCTAGAACTGGGCGGATATCGATCGCTTGCTCTAATTGTGCCAGTAAAGGAGATGAACCTAGCCCTGCTGCTATGACTAACCAATCGCAAAGAAATTTTCCTTCTGTTGTCTTCATGTGATAGCCACTCTTGTCACTACCTCCATCAAAGGATTCTATACCCAAAACATCAACACCGAATTTAAAAATCACACCGCGATCGCGTGCGGCATCTACCAAAGCCAAAGTCAGTGCTGTAGGATCGATTTGGCGATCGCGAGGAGAATACACAGCGCTGGTAACTTTGTCATTATTCACTTGAGGACACAACTTCTTGAGTTTTGCCGCATCCCAAATTTCTAGAGGGAAACCTTGAGCGTGGCGAATTTCTTGCAACTTTTCCCACTCAGCTGTGTTATCTCCTAACAAGCAAAGGCTAAGAATCCCTTGACGATTAAAAGCAATTTGACGACCTGTAATAGCTTCTAATTCTGGAACGAGAGTTTCATAACGATCGAGGCTTATTTGACGCATTCGCCAAGCATTACCTTTAACCTTTTGGCTGATGATACCCATCAAAACACCTAATGCTGCTCCTGTAGAGGCTCGAGCAGGTGGTTGGCGGTCAACAACAGTAATGTTTAGCCCTTTAACTTGGCTGAGTTCATCAGCAATTGCCGCCCCAACCACACCACAACCGACAATCAATACTTTCATCTCGTTAATGTAGGGAAGGGGAAAGAGGAGAATTCCCCTCTCCACCTTATCACTTCTAAATTGCCTCAGCCTGAGTACTCGGTTGAGGAACCAGTTTGAGGAAGTTTTCGAGATCGCTAAATGCGGCTTGAGAGTTAATGACAGCTTGTTGATAATTTGCCACCTCAGCAGCTTGGTCTACTTTAATTAAGTGGTCTAACAAACTTTTCACTTTCTCGCGAGCCGATTTTTGATCTTGCGGTAGCAGATTGGATGTGATGTAATTCATCGACAACCGTGCTTCTGCCATTGGACCGTGGATAAAATTCCTGACTTTTACCCACTGTTTGGTTTGGATCAGCCTTTGTAGTTCAGCCGCACGTTCGCTAACAGCCTGAACTTCAGGAACATATTCTTGAATTTTCTCTACCTGAGCTTGGGTGTAAGTTGGAGGTGGTGTTGCGACTGAAGGACCGCCACAACTAACCAGGAATGTTGTCAACAATACGAGAACCAGTGACAGAATTGAGCGATAACGCGCCATAACCTAAAGTTGTATTTTGCCTGTTTTTGCCAACTATCAGTGTCATTTTATATCGCCATGGTATCTTCGAGGTGCTTATCAATAGTGGATTTTGTTGAAAATCCATCAACAGTCCTTCACAATCTCTACCAAAAGGACAGTTTTTGATTTTCTCTTGAAAAAATTAAGTACAATTGCTTAATATGAAGACTAAATTCAAAAATATTAAACCAGTCATTCACAGGAAAATCCAACCACGAGGGAATGAAAATGTCTCTTCCCATTCCCCAATCGCCAGTCCCCATTTTGTCAGGAAAATCTCATAGAAAGTTGCTCAAACAAAGAAATTCTTGATAATCTGTAACATTAATACAAAAAGCTTTATTAGTGGTTATCTGTCTTCACATTCCTGTAGGAGTCAAAGCAACAGAGGAGCTAATTCGTGAATGCAGCTGAGATGGCAACAAACCTTGAATTCGCCAGCAAAATTGCTACAATCGTCAACCTATTCAAATTTGAGTTTCCAGACGCTAGATCTGACCTCAAACCCTGGCAAAACGATCCCCAAACCAGGGAATTAATAGACCCAGATTCCATAGACATTGGTTTTCATTTTCCAGGTCTTAGTAAATCCTGGCAAAGCCGCAGTATCCTGATTCAAATACGGTTTTATCATGACCCGATCGGCAATTCACATCGTGCCATAGGGCTAGAAGTATCGGGATTCAACCATCTTGGCGAACAATGGCGACTTTCTACAGTAGAAAATTGGAGTTTTATTGGTGTCTCTGAACCTACTCCAGAAATCGGTGACAAGCTAAAACTTTTTTGTCGCCAAGTCTTGGAAATTTTTAACGGTTAGTTGTTAGAGGGTGGGCAGTGCCCACCGTTTGCTGTTGTGCGGCATAGCCCTACCTACGCCTATAGGTAATCGAATGGCGGTTCGGGAGTAGTTGTTAGTTGTTAGGGGATGTCCAAGAAATAAATTATCCATCTTGTGGGACCCAGAGCAGCGCCCCTATCTCAAGCGCGGAGACGCACTCGCGTTCGGGGTTTGCCAGTCGCTGTGAGTTCGGGCTAACCCTCCGGAGAGCGCTGCTCTCCGCACCACAAGAGAAAGTTGTATATTTTTTTATTTGGAAGTCCCTTACTAAGTAATACTTTATTTGCTCTTGTCAGGACAATGTGTGTATGATATTTTGAAATTATTATTAGAGATAATCAAAAAAATATGAGTAATTTAAGCGAACCAAGAACAGAGCGGATAGATATCCGCACTAGCTATAAAGTCAAAAGGCTTCTACAACAGGCGGCTGCAGCGAGCAACAAAAATGTTAGCGAATTTTTACTAGAGCATGGTTTGATCGCGGCACAGGAAACATTGACAGACCGCCGTCTTTTTGTACTAGATGATGAGCAGTGGCGAGCTTTTCAAGCTGCTCTAGATTCTCCACCACAAGAAAAGCCACGTCTTGCTCGTTTGTTAACGGAGCCAAGTATCTTTGAATAATTCATTACCATCAGATAAACCTTATATTGAGAAGCTGTCGGCTAAGCACGATGTTAAAAGTTTTAACTGTGGAAAGCCGACTTTAAATAAATTTCTGACAGATTACGCTTTACAAAATCAAAACTCTGATAGTTCTACGACTTATGTGGCTATCTTACATGGTGCTGTAATTGGTTATTACAGTTTAACTGTCGCATCTGTTGCTCATGAAAATGCTCCTAGTCGAATTGTAAAAGGACTACCCGGATACCCAATTCCAGTAGCACTTTTAGCACGTTTAGCAGTTGATACGGAGCGACAGAAAATGGGTGTTGGCAAAGGTTTATTAAAAGATTGCTTAAAACGTGTTAATGCAGCTGCCGATCTTCTCGGAATTCGTGCATTATTAGTTCATGCGAAAGATGATGAAGCACGAAAATGGTATGAGCAATTTGATTTTGAAAGTAGTCCAACTGATGAATTGCATTTGTTTTTAATGTTGAAAGATATTCGGAAAAAATTGAATCATTAAAATTTCTTGTGGTGCAGGCTTCTAGCCGAAACACGAACTTTCGCAATGAATACATCTTTGCCCTAGCTAAGAGGTTCTTCCTTTTTGGGGGAAGCGATCGCTGCTGGAATCATAAAAATGTCCCATCCAGAAAATAGATTAAAAACTCAAATTCAGATTATAACTTCTTTCGTATTATTTGATTGCAAAAGCTAAGCCAGAGCAAAAACGACCTGCTGAAATTTCTCTGCTAGCAACAATACCGCATCTTCAATGACAAAACGTCGCGGTTTGCCATTCTGTTCGCTAAGTCGTTCTACAACCAACCCTGCTTCTTCGGAGATTCTGGGGGGCTGGTATTCTCTCCCACGACCTGCATATCTCCATGGCGTTGGCTCTTTCTTCGGTTGCTTCTCCTTATATTTCTTGGTTTCAACTTGAATATCTTTCTTTGATACCTCTTCGTTACAAGCTTTCTCCAGCATTGCCTTGATAACTTCAACTGGTGTTCGACCTGTGGCTAATTTGTAGAGTGCTGGCATTGAGAGGTTGCGATTAATTTTATCGAGTTGTTTGGTGGTGAAGCTTCCAAGTATGGGTGCTAGCTTCAGCAAGTGGTTAGCAATGCTAGCTGACCATCCTAAAGCATTGGCTAAAGCTTCTTCATATTGTTTGGGCTTAAGTTTTTCTTTGAGAAACAGCAATAACTGCCCTACTTTAGCGGCTCCTAGTAATATGCAGGGGTTTGTGCTGCTAATCTCGGCACAGACTTCTTTTATCAAGTCTTTACTTGATTTCGCTAGCTTACGGATGAGATATTGAACTTCAAGAGCAACTGTTTCTGAAAAATTCGCAGCAGGAGCTGCTTCCGGCGCTTTAGTCATGTTAAGATCGCTCCAGAATATTATTTTTTTATTTTTTTAGAGGAAGTGCTCTTGGGCAACATGAGCGCTTCCTCATTTGCTCAATTATACAACATTCCGGAAAATTTTCATAGAAGATTTTTTCTGTGAGTTTAGATTTTGCTAGAGAAAAATAGTACTCTTACAGGCGCTACGGCTGTACTCCCGTAGGTAGTTGGCTTATCGCAAAAGCAATTTAAGATTCCGCATCACGAGGTTTTATGACAGCATCGGTAGAACAAGGTCTCAACAAAAGTATACGCATCCCACCCTTAGAAAACGGAGATAGACTGAACCTCGATGAATTTGAACGTCGATATACTGCAATGCCACATATTAAGAAAGCAGAACTCATAGAAGGAATTGTGTATATGGCATCTCCAGTGCGATCGCGAAGTCATGGCAAACCGCATGGAAGATTGATGACTTGGTTAGGAGTTTACGAAGCGGCTACTGGCGGTGTCGATCTTAACGACAACACAACGGTTCGGTTAGATGGAAAGAACGAACCGCAGCCAGATGCTTTACTACGCTATGAGTATGGAGGAAGTTCATCTATAAGTGAAGATGATTATATAGAAGGCGCACCAGAATTAGTCGTAGAAGTTGCAGCTAGCAGTGCAGCAAACGATCTACACGATAAAAAGGAAGCATACTGTCGCAATGGTGTTCAAGAGTACATTGTCTGGCAGGTTTTGAATGAGAAACTGGACTGGTTCATCTTGGAAAACGGCGAGTATGTGTCAATGGAAGCCGCAGATGGTGTCATCAAAAGTCATGTTTTTCCAGGTTTATGGTTAGATATTCGTGCATTATTAGCAGGTGACATGGTAACAGTTTTAGCAATACTGGAAAAAGGTTTGAATTCACAACAACACGCGGATTTTTTGCAACGATTGTCGCAGCTTAAGCAGGAACAATGAAATTATGTAGGTTGGGTTGAGGAACGAAACCCAACATTTACGGGTATTTGTTGAGTAGCCTGCACGAGCTAATTTTGAACGAATTTGGATAGCTGAGGATTCGTTAGACCAACGAGTATCGGCAGTAAAAGAAGTGTTACATAATGTCTTAGTTGAAAACTGATTTACAGCTGTGGACACTTAATTGGCTCTTGCATATTGAAGAATATGTTTAAGCCATGGGTTATTAACATACTTCCTGAATATACCCCCGCTCAACGAAAAATTCCCTTTACAGTTGAACAATTTTCGCTCGCGGCACAGGAAACATTGACAGATCGCCGTCTTTTTGTACTAGATGATGAGCAGTGGCGAGCTTTTCAAGCTGCTCTAGATTCTCCACCACAAGAAAAGCCACGTCTTGCTCGTTTGTTAACGGAGCCAAGTATCTTTGAATAATTCATTACCATCAGATAAACCTTATATTGAGAAGCTGTCGGCTAAGCACGATATTAAAGGGTCACACCAGCAAGACCCGAACAATTTTTTGCAGAAGTAGGGTTGCGAGTAAAAGAATCCATGAGTGAGGAAGAAAAGTCTAGTCTCTTTGCGCCCCCCACTCTTAGTGATATTGAAAAAGCTATTGAAATCGCTACGACAAAGTATCAAGTAAAATTTGTTCTCTAGGTTTACCTATGCCGATCGCTTACAGTCAAAGATAAGTGGTCGATCGCACCTAGAGCATTTCCAGACGGAGCCTGGAAACGAGGGAAAGCCCTAGTTCCCAGTCCCCAGTCCCTAATCACTATGTAAATTCGATTGTGTCAACGAAATTTAGAAGACTTTCTTCGATTCTTACAGATTCGTCTTCAATGGAACCTGGGGTTTCTCCATCAAAGAAGCTACGCTGGCTGCTGACGATATATAAGAAATGACCACTGATAAATCCTAAAAGTCCTCGATAAGCATCCAATCGGCTAGCGGTTCCGTTATTTCCTGTCTTAGGCAGATTTGAACCTTCAGGCATATCGACGAGCACGAAGTAAGCCCCATCCAAGGCGTCCTCTATATACTTGGTATGTTTTACTTGCGCCTCTGGTAAGTTAACCACAATTCCTTGCGGTACGTATTGTTCTAGGAGAAGCGATCGCAAAAATTCTTCGTGTCCTACAGATGCTAGTTCCTTTTTTTGCTGTGGTGTCAAGCGGAAATAATCAATTCTTAACAAAGTCCCAAAATCATCAGAAAAGCTGACTAACCCTTCTTGAGCTTGGACTCTACCACCTCGTTGAGTATCTACCGGAATTGGTACTACAAAATTTTTTGTAGGAGATTCATACATTTGTAGTTCGGATTCCTCAAACCCTGGTTCATCGTCTAGAAATTCATCATCATCATCTTCTAATTCTTCCTCTGCAAAGGCGGCGAGAACTTCAGCTTTGACTTCTGTAGCTTCATCATCTTCAATTCCCAACGCTTCTTGTAACTTTTTGAGCAAGTTCATTTTTCCTTTCGGAATAATCATTTCTTCCTCATCGACAAGAAGGCTAACCCCTGCAGCATAAGCATCTAGTGCAAAGTCTTCTGAGAGAGAACTCTTAGCGGCGTTAAATAATGCTCCTACACCATCTTCTTCTGCAATAGCCATAAGTTTATCTAGAAGATCTAACATTTGATCGTCTGAATATTCTTCAAAAACTTCCAGAAATTCCCAGAGTATATCGGCTATGTAATCTGGGTCTACCTCGTCTAAGCTAGAATCAGCCGCTGAGGTGACGACTCCAATCGCTGCTACCGCTTCTTGTGCGGTTAGTTTCTCCTTGGTTGTTTTGGTGGAGTTAAAGATTTTGTCGTACTTGCCCATAACTGCTCCCTCCGTAAAAGCTGTTGGTGCGATCGAAACTAGAGTGTCAATGGGTAGTTTACCAAGGGAGCGAGTCAACTCGTTCTAGATCTTGCGTAAAACTTTGTTTTTCCTACAGGTCATACCAATTGTTTGCAACAGATCTAGGCGTAGGGGCGCAAGGTCGCCGCGCCCTTACAAGAACTATGTGTCACACTCTTTTTTCAAAATTCTACAAACCCTACAGAAAGCAGTTAATAAAAACTTTATTTATAAAAATTAATATAAACATTTTATACAGTAGCGATCGCTACTAATTTTTCCGAAATTGTTTTCTATGCCAGTGTAGCTAAATAAATGAGGTTGAAATCTAAAAAACATACAAACACTTACATAGAGTAGCGATCTATAATACATATAGGAAGGCGATCGATAACTATCAGGGATCAATCTTAAAGAGGTAATTTTAGATGGAAACAGCAACAAAAAAGACTTCATCGCACGCATCATCAAACGAGCGATCGCTCATCCTCTGGTTTGATGAGGTTGGTATTACTGATATACCAATTGTTGGTGGTAAAAATGCATCACTAGGTGAGATGATTCAACAACTTACACCAAAAGGTGTAAATGTACCTATTGGATTTGCTACAACGGCTTATGCTTATCGGTATTTTATTCAATCAGCTGGGTTAGAAGAAAAACTACGAGAACTCTTTTCCGACTTAGATGTCGAAGATGTCAAAAACTTGCGGGAACGAGGGAAAAAAGCACGAGCATTACTACTCCATACGCCATTCCCTACACCGCTACGAGAAGCCATTGTCGAAGCTTACGAAGCTCTCTGCAAACGATATAATCCAGATACAGATGTAGCAGTGCGTTCTAGTGCCACAGCTGAAGACCTTCCTGATGCTAGTTTCGCAGGACAACAAGAAACTTACCTCAACGTCACAGGAGTCGAGAGTGTCTTAGCAGCATGCCATAAATGCTTTGCATCCTTATTCACAGACAGAGCTATTTCTTACCGACATATTAAAAAGTTCGATCATTTTAGCGTTGCTCTTGCGGTTGGTATACAAAAGATGGTGCGTTCCGACCTCGCATGCTCTGGCGTTATGTTCTCAATTGAAACCGAAACAGGCTTCAAAAATTCTGCATTGATTACAGCAGCATACGGTTTGGGAGAAAACGTAGTGCAAGGTTCTGTCAACCCAGACGAGTACTATGTTTTTAAACCAACTCTACGAGAAGGATACAAGCCAATTATTGATAAAAGATTGGGCAGCAAAGAATTAAAAATGGTTTACGATGATGGCACAAAATTTACCAAAAATGTCTTAGTGCCTCAAACAGAAAGAAATAAATATGCTTTAACAGATGAGGAAATCTTACAACTAGCTCATTGGGCTTGTTTAATAGAAGATCATTATTCTCAAGTTCATAATACATACACCCCGATGGATATCGAGTGGGCAAAAGATGGCATCACTCAGGAATTATTCATCGTCCAAGCCCGCCCGGAAACAGTTCAATCACAAAAGACACAAAATGTTTTAAGGACGTATCGTTTATCGGGGATTGGAAACTGGGGACTCGGGACTGGGGAAAAGTTAGCCCAATCGCCAATCGCCAATCACCAAGCTCCAATTCCCATACTTACAGGACGTGCTATTGGAGAAGCAATCAGTCAAGGAAAAGCGCACCTAATTACAGATTTACACAAACTTGAAGATTTCCAAGCAGGAGAAGTTTTAGTCACAGATAGAACCGATCCCGATTGGGAACCAATTATGAAAAGAGCAAGTGCGATTATCACCAACCAGGGGGGGAGGACTTGCCATGCAGCGATCATTGCACGAGAATTAGGCGTCCCTGCAATTGTGGGATGTGGCAATGCTACGGGAATTTTGAAAAACGGTCAAGAAATTACTGTTTCTTGTGCGGAAGGAGAAGAAGGAAGAGTTTATGAGGGATTATTACCTTTTGAAGTGCAGGAAGTACCCTTAGAGAATTTGCCTCGCACTCGCACTCAGATACTGATGAATGTGGGTAATCCCCAGGAAGCATTTAGTCTGTCTGCAATTCCCAATGATGGAGTCGGTTTGGCAAGAACAGAATTTATTATTGCTAACCACATCCAAACTCATCCAATGGCTTTAATTCATTACGACGAGCTAGATGATGAATTTGTTAAAGATAAAGTGGCGACTATAACCGTACTTTATGATGAGAAACCGCAATATTTTGTCGATAGACTCGCCCAAGGTATAGGTAGAATTGCTGCTGCTTTTTATCCCAAACCAGTTATAGTACGGATGTCAGATTTTAAGAGTAATGAATACGCTAACTTGTTAGGTGGTAGACAATTTGAACCAGAAGAAGAAAACCCAATGCTTGGATGGCGGGGTGCAGCACGTTACTATGATGATGGCTACAAAGAAGCTTTTGCTTTAGAGTGCCAAGCTATGAAACGAGTTCGGGATGAAATGGGATTAACAAATGTCATTCCTATGATCCCCTTCTGTCGCACTCCGAGTGAGGGGCGTCTGGTGTTGGAAGAAATGGCAAAAAATGGTTTAAAGCAGGGTGTCAACGATTTGCAAGTTTATGTCATGTGCGAGTTACCCAATAATGTCATTCTGGCTGAGGAGTTTGCACAAGTTTTTGATGGGTTTTCTATAGGTTCCAATGACTTGACTCAACTAACGCTAGGCTTAGATAGGGATTCGGCTTTGGTATCGCGGTTATTCGATGAACGCGGTGAAGGAGTCAAGCAAATGATTAGGTTTGCGATCGTCGCCGCTAAAAAGTACAATCGAAAAATCGGCATTTGCGGTCAAGCACCGAGTGATTACCCAGAATTTGCTCAATTTCTCGTGGAACAGGGAATTGATTCGATTAGCCTCAATCCCGATTCCGTGTTAAAAACTATGTTGGAAGTCGCTAAAGTAGAAAACAGTGACCAGTGACCAGTGACCAGTGACCAGTGACCGGTGACCGGTGACCGGTGACCGGTGGCTAGTGACTATTAACTAGTGGCTCTTAACTGTCGGCTAATGACAAAAAAAGCGTTTTATCTTAGCATGGCGAGTGTATTTTTGCTATCACTCGCCTTCCGATTTTGGGGATTGGGACGATTCAATACCTTAGTTTTTGACGAAGTTTATTATGCTAAATTTGGCAACAACTATCTGACAAATATCCCATTTTTTGACGGTCATCCACCATTAGGGAAATACATTATTGCTATAGGTATTTGGATTAGCCATCAAATTCCTTTTTTTCAAAACCAGGTTAATGGGTTGGCTGGTTCGGTAATGTCACCTATTAGTTATCGGTGGATTAATGCTTTTTCTGGCTCGTTTATTCCTATAATTGTTGCTGCGATCGCTTATCAAATCAGTTCCCGTCATAGCTTTGCTTTACTTGCTGGTTTGTTTACAGCTTGTGATGGTATCTTTCTTGTAGAATCCCGTTACGCTTTAATCAATCAGTATATTGTCATTTTTGGTTTATTAGGTCAGTGGTTTCTACTTTTAGCACTCTCTAATCAACGATTATGGCGAAGCTTTTGGTTAGTTCTTTCTGGTGTAGCTTTTGGTGCTTCTTGTGCCACTAAATGGAATGGTTTATGGTTTCTACTAGGTGCTTATCTTATGTGGATAATAGCATGGGGAAATCAGTGGTTGCAATCTTTTCACATAAAGAAAATAGGGCGCGATAAGCCGGGTACGGCTTACGCCAGGGGCGAACGCGAACATCAAGATGAATTGCTTTCCGAAGGCGAGCGAGACATTATTGTTGAAAAGCAAACTCAGAAAACTTCTTTTTTGCCTTCACTTACCAGATTACCTTTTAGTAAAAGAAAGACAAAACATAAAGTCGTTAACCGCTTAGAAGCTCCATCAACTCCACTTAAAAAATTCCCTCAACTTAATATTGTTCAAATTCTATTTTTTTTAGGAATTATCCCTGCAATTATATACAGTCTTCTATGGATTCCTCACCTACAATTAGATACAAGATATGGGTTTGTAGAAGTTCACAAGCAGATTTTAGGATTTCACGAACGTCTAGGTAATAGCTCTAAAATACATCCTTATTGTTCTGCTTGGTATACATGGCCTTTAATGATTCGACCAATGGCTTATTTCTACCAAACAGCAACAAGTCTTAAAGATCCGATACCTGTTATAGGTCCGCCTCTTCCTGAAGCCGGAAAAGTCATTTACGATGTTCATGCTATGGGCAATCCCATCTTATGGTGGTTCGGTGCTGCTACACTTATATTTTTATTAGGAGCACTAATTCAACGATTTGTCAAGTTTTGGATTGGGCAAAAAAGGTTGTTCTTGTCTGCTGAACTAAGCAATGATACTTGGATTGTTTTGTATTTGTTAGTAAATTATGCAGCGAATTTATTACCCTGGGTAAAAGTCGATCGTTGCCTTTTCATCTATCATTATATGACAGCCGTGGTCTTTGCATTTCTAGCGATCGCTTGGCTTGTAGATCGATGCTTCCACAGTTACCATACTCAAATTCGCGCTGTTGGCTTAACTCTTACGTTTTTGATTATCATAGCCTTTGTTTTTTGGACGCCGATTTATTTAGGTTTACCTCTCTCAAATTTTGAGTATAGACCTATGAGAATGTGGTTCAATTCTTGGATTTAGAAGGTTTTTTGTAGGTTGGGTTTCATTCTTCTTTTATCTCATGTCCGGTTGAGTAATGATTATGACTTCACGTAAAGGCGTAAAGAACGACGCTATTTTAGTGATAACTACTCCCGAACCGCTAGAAGAATACCTAATTTAATGAACCGCAAAGACGAGCCAGTGCGTTGCGGAGAGCAGCGCCTCAACGGGGGAGACCCCCGTTGAGGCACCTGGCGTCGCAAAGAGCACGAAGGAAGAAGAAAAAGAAGATAGGTAATCTTAGACCGGAAAGGGAGTAATTAAGTGAACTTGAGAGCGGGGTAAATAACTAGAAAAAACTTAGAAAATTTCTTGATAACTTTAAAGAATCGCTTCAAAACTGGGATTGAGCTTATAAATATTTTATAAATAGTAATTAAATATGTCAATCAATGAGGGATAAAACTGTGTTTAAAAGCCAAAGAAACTTTAAAACAAGAACTCAAGAGTTTGTTAAATTATATGTATTGCCTATATTTAGATCGTTAAACTAATTGATAAAAATACTGATAAAAGATAAAAAAAAGCTCGATGGAGATGATTAGCTTTCAAAAAGTGAATTGTCAAGACTGGACATAGAGAATTTCTTTTGTTAGGTTGATGGATGAGTAAAAGAAGAGCACAGATTATTTGATTGCTGAGTCTTTTATGAAATAAATCTAAGTTTTTTGAATCGGAAAAACAACTTATTATGTCTATTAACAGAAATCAAAACTTGACAATTGAAAGCCAAGAAGAATTGTTTGAAGCATTATCAGATGAATGCTGCGAACAGTTAACAGGAGGGAAAAGTTGGTGGAAGAAATTCACAAAGAAAGTTGAAAAGTACACAGTAAAAACTTTAGCAAATTCAGCTAACGAAGTGACTCAGCTCGGAGGAATGACTGCACTTGGGGTATATACAGCAGGTGAGATAGCTTTAGAAGAAGCCGGACTTGTAGGATCGGGTCAATTAGACGGAAATTAAACTAACGGAACTTAAACCAATTATCTACCTCATTTCTAAATTCTAGCCGAGAAATGGAGTTACTCAAGCTCTGCCTCCATGAAGCAATTAAAGGCAGAGCTTTTTGCTTACTACACTTTAAATACGATTGAAAATTTTATAACTTCTTAAACTGCTCTTCTTCTACTTAACTATGACTAACGCTGATATCTTTTCCGTCCCCAATTCTAGTTCCCTCATAAAGGTGGAAAAAGCAATAGATCGCCCAGAAGAAATTAATCTTAACTCTTTAACTGCTGCTACTGTAGAAGATTTTTTACCCCCGATTGGGAAATGGACAACTATTGGCGGGTTGGTTTTTATAGCTGTCTTTGTTGCAAGCGTTACCCTTGCAAGTGTCCTCCAATATAAAACCACAGTGAAAGTACCTGCTAGCATTCGTCCTGCTGGAGAACTCCGCCTAGTACAAGCGGCGACGGAAGGGATAGTAAAAGACATTTTAGTAAAAGAAAATCAGCAAGTTAAACAAGGAGATATCATTGTTATACTTGATGGCTCTCGACTACAAATGAAGAAAAGCCAACTTCTTGGGAATATTCAACAAGCTATTGTTCAATCAACTCAAATAACTGCTCAAATTTCTGCTTTAGATAGACAAATTAAAGCAGAAAGCGAACAAACAAATCGCGCCACAGTCTCTGCTATAGCTGAATTACAAGGCACTCAAACGGAATACCATAATAGTCAAATTAGCACCACCACCGAAATAGAAGAATCAGCAGCTAACTTAAAATTAGTTCAAAATGATTTAGAAAGAGCCAAAGCTGAATTAAAATCAGCCCAAGCTAATTCACTTGCAACCCAAGCCTTATTAAAAGCAGCAATCGCCAAACGCGATCGCTATAAACCGATAGTCGAATCTGGTGCGCTTTCTCAAGACGTATATGAAGAAGTGACTCTAGCAGTTCAACAACAACAACAAGCCCTAGACTCTCAACGAGCAATAGTAGAAGCCCACAATCAAACTGTAGAAAAGCAACAAAGAGCTATTGAAGCAGCCCAAGCAAGATTAAACAAAGCAAAATCTACCCTTAACCCCATAGCAGGAGTGGCGATCGCTCGCGAGAGAATTGCTCAAGAAAAAGCCAGAGGAGAAGCAACTCTATCTAGACTCCAGCAAGAAAGAGAACTGCTTATTCAACGACAAACAGAACCAGAAAACCAATTAAGCACTTACCAAAAAGAGATCGAACAGATAGAAATCGAACTTCAAAATCTCATAATTCGTGCTTCTGCTTCTGGAAAAATAGCACAACTCAATTTACGAAACGTCTCCCAAGTCATTCGTTCTGGAGACACGATCGCCCAAATTGCACCCAGTGAAGCACCTCTGGAAATCAAAGCTGATGTTCCTTCTGAGGAAATCAGTAAAATTCGGTTAGGACAAAAAGTATATATACGCGTATCTGCTTGTCCTTATCCCGACTATGGCTCTTTACAAGGTACAGTGAGTAGTATTTCTCCAGATGCAATAGAACCTCAATCTCATTTAAATTCTTCTAACTCTTCTTTAGGAATGAGGGGAATTTCACAAGCAGCTAGTTACAAGGTGAACATCAAACCGGAAAACTATATATTGAAGATGGCGGGAAAAGAATGTGCTATTCAACTAGGAATGGAAGGAAGCGCTGATATTCTTTCTCAAGAAGAAACTGTATTGCAATTTGTTTTGAGAAAAGCAAGATTACTCGCCAATGTGTAGTAATATGAGAGTCAAATCAACAATTTCTTCCGATCGTGTCTTAAAAGATTTTTGCCACATATGATTAGGAAGTTAAAAAAATCAAGTGCTGACCGGGTAACTGACGTAGTTCATCGGGAGTCCCAGTCAGTTTGGACTCGCCTTTTTCCAACAGTACAATAAAATCAGCCCGCTCGATCGCTCTGGGGCGATGACTTATCATAATAGTTGTTTTCCCCTGACGATACTCTAATAAATTATCTAAAACTTTAGTTTCTAATGCTGGATCTAAAGCACTTGTAGATTCATCTAAAATTAATATTGGTGGGTTAGTAACAATCGCCCTAGCTATTGCTAATCTTTGCTTTTGTCCTCCAGAAATATTTGCGCCGAATTCTCCTAATGTAGTTTGATATTTATCTGGTAAGTTGCTAATAAATTCATCTGCACCAGCTATCTGACAAGCTTTGACAATTTGTTCAAAATTAACTGAAGGATAGGCAAAACGGAAATTATCAATAATTGAACGGCTCCAAAAGTGCGGTTCTTGGGGAACTAATACGATTTGTTGACGGCGACATTCTAAAGATAAATCTTGTTGATTGTAAATACCATAGCGAATATTACCAGATTCGATGTTATATAATCCCGCCATTAACTTGACTAAAGTGCTTTTGCCACAACCTGATTGTCCTATTAAGGCTGTTACTTTTCCCCCTGGAATGGTGAGAGAAAAATCTTTTAATAAACTAACTCTACCTTGATGATGAAAGTTAAGATTAGTACAAACAATATCTGTATCAGCAGGAACTTGCGCCCAAGGCTTTTTATTATCGTTTTCATCCTCTGCTGTAGCATCTAGGACTTCTGTGAGTCGTTGAATCACGACTTGAGCAGCGATAAATTCATCAACTAACCCTACCACCGAACTTAAAAAGCCTAAGAAATTGCCACTCATGCCGTTAAAGGCAAGTAATTGACCTACACTGAGGGTACGATTAATGACAAAGTAGCTGCCTAACCAAAGTAAACCAATATTTGTCAAGCTACTGAGTGTATTTGTAACTGTGCTGCTATACAACCCCAGCTTCAGGGTACTCCAGTTTAAATTAGCGAGGCGGCTGTAATTAGCTTGATACTCTTCCCAGGCTTGATGAGTCCCTTGGGTTGTTTTCAGAATTTGAATCCCGCGAAAAGTTTCTACAAGAAAACCTTGACTTTCCGTACCTAAAATAATATGACTGCGAGTTTTTTGCCGCAAAGCTGGTAAAAATAGCAAGTTGGCACCCATAATTATCATAAAGACAAATAAGGAAGTTAAAGAAAGCTGCCAACTATAAAAAATCATTATACCCAAAGAGATGACAGCGATAAAAAATTGACTGGGTAAACCCAAAACAATTCGAGAAACCAAGCTATTAACCTTTTCTACATCATCAATGCGACTGACAACTTCCCCACTGCGACGAGTTTCAAAATAAGATAAGGGCAAGCGGAGGAGTTTATACCCGTAATCTAAAATTAATCCCAACTGTAGGCGTTGAGCATATTGTCCTACCAAGTGAGATTGAATAATACCAATAGCAGCCTGAAAAGCATTCATAGTAAGAACTACAATGGCTACGGTAGTTAACAGTTGCATGTCTCCCCTCACCAAAACATCATCCGTGAGGATTTGCATCATAAAAGGAGAAGCCAGAGAAAGAAGTCCAACCACAATATTGATTGCGATCGCTTCTGCAAGAATGTTGCTATAGGGTAAAACTCGTTTGAGGAAACGTCCAAAGCCTGCTATTTTATCTGACTCTTGTTGGTAAAAGCGAGCTTCATCCGGAGTCAGTAATAACATGACACCATTTGCCCAACCCTCTAATAACTCTTGACGGTGAAGCTTGCGAATACCTACTGCTGGGTCGGCAATAATATATCTTTTGTCCTTTTGTGCGTATAATACAACCCAGTGATACTTTTTCCAGTGAATGATGGCAGGGAGAGAAATTCTATCCAATCGTTCTATTAATTCAGGAGTTGCTCTCACTGCACGAGCATTAAAACCTAAGGTTTCCGCTCCTCGTCTTAAACCAAGCAGAGAAGTACCTTGGCTACCCGTACCTACTAATTCCCGCATTTTGTTTATAGCTAAAGTTCTACCATAGTGTTGTGCTATGGTTGCTAGGCAAGCAGCACCACAATCTTCTTCACTGTGTTGTAAAACGACTTTCATTATAGGGCAACACCTAATTTTTCATCTTATGTTTCCCCATTGGCTTGTGAAAATAACATAATTTGACCAGTGACCAGTGACCAGTGACCGAATGGCACGCTTGTTAAAGATTTTTTCATAAGGTTTAACAAAGCTACACATCTGCTGTGCAACCAATCACTGACTTTTAATATTTATTATCAGACATCTAAGTAGATAGTCAGCTAGACTACTGTAGTAATTGTTTGTGTAGTAGGAAATTAAATTCGTCAAAACTTTTCAGACAACATACCTTAAAAAAGGAAAATCAAATTTTATAAAGTGTAAACAAGATTTGATAAGTCATGTATCTTTAGATAAGATTTCAAAAATTATCGATGACACAAACTACAATGAATTTACTCAACTATTAACAATAGAGGTTCAAAGTGCTTAGCGATTTACAACAAAACATTAATGTAACTAGCTTAAAAGAAGCTCCCATACATATTTCCGGTCAAGTTCAACCACATGGAGTTCTTCTAGTCCTTAAAGAACCTGAGTTAACTATATTGCAAGTCAGCACCAATGTCTCTTCGGTATTTGGTATGGCTCCGGTAAATCTGCTGCACAAAAAACTAGAAGAGTTACTCGATCCTTTTCAAATCGAAAAAATTAAAGCAGGTCTTTTAGAAGATAGCCTAGATTTCATCAATCCTACAAAAATTTGGGTGAGGAAAAAAGGTGATGATTATGTCGTCTTTGACGCGGTTTTTCACCGCAACCCAGAGGGATTTTTGATTCTGGAATTAGAGCCTGCTATCGCTCAGGATAATATTCCCTTTTTAAGTTTTTATCATTTAGCACGAGCATCCATTAACCAACTAGGAGAAACAAGCAATATTAGGGAGTTCTGCCAAATTATTGTTCAAGAAGTCCGAAAGGTTACTGGATTCGATCGCGTCATGCTCTATAAATTTGATAATGACGGGCATGGTTCTGTTGTTGCTGAAGAAAAACTAGACCATCTAGAACCTTACTTGGGTTTGCATTACCCAGAATCTGATATTCCCAAACCAGCAAGAAGGTTATTTATTTCCAATTGGATTAGAATCATACCGGATACTCGTTCCCAACAATCAGAAATTTTCCCCATCAATAATCCAGTTACTCAACGTCCGCTTGACTTAACAAATTCTAGCCTCAGAAGTGCGGCTCCGTGTCACATCCAGTACTTGCATAATATGGGTGTGGGTGCTTCTTTAACTATTTCTCTGATTAAAGAAGGAAAACTTTGGGGTCTCATTGCTTGTCATCATCAGACACCCAAATATGTTGCCTATGAGTTACGGAAAGCATGCGAATTTTTAGGTCGAGTCATTTTTGCAGAACTTTCAGCCAGAGAAGAAACGGAAGATTATGACTACCGCATGCAGTTAACGTCTATTCGATCGGCATTGGTTGAATATATGGCGCAAGAAGAAAATTTTATTGATGGGCTAGTTAAACATCAACCAAGTCTTCTCGATCTCGCGAGCGCTCAAGGTGCAGCTATCTGCTTTGGTGGAAATTACACGTTGATTGGTGAAACTCCCAAAGAAGAAGATTTGAATTTCTTAGTTCAGTGGTTACGGAATAATGTCAAAGAAGAAGTCTTCTATACAAATTCTTTGCCACATATTTATCCGGATGCTGAAAGATTTAAAAATGTTGCGAGTGGGTTACTTGCAATTCCCATATCTAAGCGAAATTATGTTTTGTGGTTTAGACCAGAAGTCATTCAAACAGTAAACTGGGGGGGCGATCCCAATAAGGCTTTTGAGTTGAGCCAAACAGAAGGGAATTTCCACTTGCAACCCCGAAAATCGTTTGAACTATGGAAAGAAACAGTTCGTTTAACCTCTTTATCATGGCGACCCGTAGAAATAAAAGCAGCACTGGAATTGCGAAAAGCAATTGTTAACATCGTATTGCGTCAGGCTGATGAACTCGCTCAACTCGCACACGATTTGGAACGTTCTAACGCTGAATTGAAAAAGTTTGCTTATGTCGCCTCCCACGATCTGCAAGAACCTCTCAATCAAGTGGCAAATTACGCGCAGTTGTTAGAGATGCGTTACGATCGCCAACTTGATGAAGATGCTAAGGAGTTTATTGGTTACGTTGTTGAGGGAGTCAGTCTCATGCAGACTCTGATTGACGATGTGCTAGCTTATTCTAAAGTGGATATGCAGGCGATCGAGTTTGAACTCACAGATGTTGATACAGCTTTGGAACGTGCTTTGACTAATTTGCGAAAGCGAGTCAATGAGACTCAGACTGTTATTACTTATGATGAGTTACCAACTGTGATGGCTGATAGTACCCAGTTGATGCAGTTATTCCAAAACCTCATCGGTAATGCTATCAAGTTCCGGAGTGACAAAACACCAGAAATTCATATAGGAGCAACTCGCCTAGAGGATGAATGGTTGTTTTCTGTTCGGGATAACGGTATTGGTATCGATCCCCAGTTTAGCGATCGCATTTTCGTCATCTTTCAGCGTTTGCATACGCGAGATGAGTACCAAGGTACGGGAATGGGTTTGGCAATTTGTAAGAAAATTGTCGAATGTCACCGGGGAAAAATCTGGGTAGAGTCACAACTCGGAGAAGGAGCAACTTTCTACTTTACCATTCCAGTCGGAGGACGCGATCGTGAGCGCAGAAATGGAAGAAAAGTACAAAACAATCTTTTTGGTAGAAGACAATAAAGCTGATGTTCGTCTGATTCAAGAAGCATTGAAAAATAGTACAGTACCGCATCAAGTCATTACGGCTAGGGATGGTATGGATGCTATGGCTTATTTGCGTCAAGAAGGGGAGTATGTCGATGCACCCCGTCCTGACCTTATTTTGCTAGATTTAAACTTACCAAGAAAAGATGGTAGAGAAGTTTTAGCAGAAATTAAAGCCGATCCTCATCTCAAACGCATTCCTGTCGTCGTGCTAACAACCTCACACAACGAAGATGATATTTTACACACCTACGATTTGCATGTGAATTGCTACATTACTAAATCCCGCAACCTCAGCCAGCTTTTCAAAATTGTCAAAGGAATAGAAGAGTTTTGGCTAGCAACCGTGACTTTACCATCTGAATAATTATGAATTATGAATGCTGAATGCTGAATGCTGAATGCTTAAACCTTCTATTCATCATTCATAATTTATAATTCATAATTCCATAGGGGGCGAGCGGGCGTGAAAATTTTGTTAATTGAGGACAATCTTGCAGAAGCAAGACTGTTGGAAGAGTTCCTCAAAAACGCCGACTCCAATCAATTTAGTTTGTTTCATGTTCAGCGATTGGGGGAAGCATTCCCTTGGAAAGGTCAGGGAATTGGAAATTAAATTTCCCCCCTTTCTAAGGCTACGGTGTACACACAAGTCTCTGAAAGTGCATTCTTACGATTTCGATCCCCCCTAACCCCACGCCAGTCGCCTACGGAGGGAGACCCTCCGGAGAGCGCTGGCTCCCCTTAAAAAGGGGGGAATTGAAATCAAACTCTCCTGTTTTCAGGATGTTTCATATCTTTTCTAGACATCTGTGTACACCGTAGCTTTCTAAGGTGGGATTAAGGGGGGTAAATCTAATTTGTGTGTACACACAAGTCTGAAATAGTTGATAGACCTGCATTTTAGCCTTATTTTACCCCACCCTAGCCCTCCCCGATGTATTGGGGAGGGGACTGGAAATCTAGTTTCCCCCCTTTATAAGGAGGGATTAAGGGGGGTAAGTTCAACTTGTGTGTACACCGTAGCCTTTTTAAGGGGGGCTAGGGTCCCCTCTGGGGTTGGGGGGCTAGGGGTCCCCTCTGGGGTTGGGGGCTGATGGGGGGATCTTGATACAACGGTAGACTTTACAAACATCCTCTAAGAAAGATTTTCTCGATCCAAAATCCAAAATTGAATCACTTGATATTTTGAAAGATAATTTTTAGTAAATCTACTTGTGAAAAAGGTTTTGTCAGATATCCTGTGGACTTAACCATTTTTGCCTTCGCTTTATCGATCAATCCCGTTCGTCCCGTAATCATAATTATGGGTGTGTTTTGAAAATATGAATGTTTTCTTAATAATGAACAAATTTCATACCCATCTAAGTTGGGCATTTCAATATCTAATAAAATGATGTCTGGTTTAATACGGATAATCTGCATTAACGCTTTAAGAGGATCGCTAATTCCTGTAACGGTGAATATTTGTCGATCTAAAAAGTTTGTAATAGCATTGACAACAACTGGACTATCATCAATACAAACAACTTTATAAAGTTTTTGCTCGGTAATAGGTTGAAAAGTTTCTTGTTTTGTATTATCAGTTTCTGTTTCGGGATCGCTAATACTAGGCTTGAAAAACTGAGTGGAGTCATTGATGACTTCATGACTATCTTGTTTGACAAATTTTTTCTCAATTTTGGCTTGATATTTTCGTGCTTTTGCTTTGATAAATTGTATGCATTGCTGTTGAGCACTTGCAGGTTTAGCCTTTCTTTGTCGCTGTCTATCTTGACATTCTTCAAAAAGCACTCGTAAATCTAAACGACAAAATCTCGGTAAATCGCCTAAGTTATTTTCTGGTATGAATTCATAGCTTCCATCTTCAATACTTAGTAATGGCTCCAACACATCTAGTGCCATTTGCTCTATCAACATTCCTGCTTCTGCAGAAGTCATGTGATTTTCATTAACTAACCAACAAATAGCTCTATACTCTGGAGTTTCTACAAATTGGTTATTCTTTTGAGTTTCCAATAATGATTGGAAGTGTCTATCGATCGCATTCCGAAGATTAGGGACTTGCTCGCTGAGCCGTTGCAAATTTCTATGAAGAATATCAAACATTTGCTCGCTATAGGACATATAAACGAGTTTGCCTTTCTCCATATAAATTAGCCAGGAAGACGATGGACTATAAACTTGCCAACAACCAGTATTGGTGTTACTAGCTATTTTACTTAGTAGAAATAGCGGCTGTATTTTCTGGAAAAACCTGTATCTACCAATGGGAAGTGTAGTCATATTCATGGCTCTAAATTGAAATTAGGATTTGCAACCAAATTGGGGTTACGAACAAATTTATGATTCACAATATCTTGCCAGGATAATTGCAACATATAGACAGCAAATTGCCCATGTTGGCATAAACCTGCTCCTTTCTCTTCTAACTACCCTTGTTCTTGTGAAACCCAAGTTGTAGAAATTAGAATTGTGAAATTACAACTAGTTCACAAAACTGGCGGTACTTATTGTTAGGGAGTTTTGTTTGGAGATGTCTGATTCCTACTCAATTAATTTGGTAACCCGGTAAATTTATAGTTTTTTCGGCTATATTATCCTTGGCAAGGGCAAGGATGGAATCACCAACAACTGTTTTAGAAAATCTAAGCATCTGTTTAAGGTAGATTTGAGCAAGCGTACTAAGCCGCAAAGTCTGACGAACTGCAAAGTGTTGATATGGTAGACAGCTTTTCTCCAAAAAAGTTCTTATTTGACACAATCGCATATCAAGACTCTCTTGTCTTTTCATATGCCTTGGGCAGATAGGTAAATTCTGAGAGCACTTGCTATCTTTGTTTAACACTTGTTCGCTCGATAGCTCTGTCTCTAGTAAACTTAGAACACTACCTCGAATAAAATTCATGGTACGATTCCTCCAAAGGGACTGGATGTCAACTCATACAACAACACTACGCGGTAAAAAGCACTGAAGACAGTGAAGAAGAGATTCCATTCTTCCCGCGCATTTGGGAACACACTTTGACGTTGCTGTACGATGGGCAGTCACCCTGGGGCATACGATGCCAATTCTAGAACTTTTTAACGAAATTTAAGAAGTGCAGTGCATACCTGAAATATAAAAATTTTTAGTTAACGGTAGATGATAAACAGCTTAACCTTCTCACACTAGGGTAGATGGTAAGTAACTTGCTCTCTATCATTTAGGTTACTATAATTTTCAAAAAAAAGTTAAAGGATGTGTAAAGAGTAATATAAGTGAATAAAGAAACTATAAAAGGTCATTACTCTTTTAACATAAATGTCTTGTTAGGTTGTATACTACGTGGTCTTTTTTTCAGTGTATATACTTAATTATCTATCAGGAGAGAAATTATTAAAACTTTATACTCTCAGTAGCAGAAAATCAGCCCTAATTTTTTTTATAGTAAAAATACTGCTCAATAAGTTCTTAATATTACTAGTTATCGTGAGGAGACTTTTATTATGAGCAGTAGAACGTTAATAATACGTGTTTTTTTTATACACAAAGTCAGATGCGATCGTAAATGCTTCGCTCGAGAGAGAAATTTTATTTGGAAATTTTACACTTAACCTTTCAGTAACTTTGTTAGTTTCCTAAAGAGAGAGAATTTTGTCTACAAAACTGAGCTTTAATTTGTTCAAAAGAAATAATTTATACAAACTTTTTAGGAACGTCTTTTTTTGTTTGTCTAATTTTATACAAAATATGCAAATATTCACCTGAGAAAATCAATAAGACATCTCCATATTATATATCTCAGAAATTAATGTACATTGTATGTAACCCTTTCGGCAAAGCATTGTATTACCCATGTAGCTATTTTCTTTAATTTGTGAAATACGGGTAGGATGGGCAATACTCACCAAAAGTCTTAGTGGTGGGTATTACCCACCCTACAGTGCTTTAATTTTTTCACGAATGATTTAGGATTGCTATATTACAAGATATGGGATTTTCAGAAATCAGTATTATCAAGAAAAAAGTAACAAAAGATACTAGCAAAGGAACTCACTTTTTTATACCTAACAACAAAATCTTTCAATAAAGAACGATCGCATTTAAACTTCACAGAATCTTTACAAAGCCACTAGAGAAATCCTATTTGATTTTTACAACATACTTAGAGAGAGTAATACTGAGTGTATCAATCTTGTGGTGGGCGTTGCATTAACAGTAGGAGTCAGCAAAACAGAACAATTAGTAATCTAACGGTATGACAGAAATCAATATACAAGTTTCAGAAGAAAGTACTCAATCTGTTCCTTCCAAGGATGCGCGTTTAGACCGTTATCTCTCACAAGAACTACCAAATTTATCTCGTTCTAGGATTCAACAGTTAATCGAGCAAGGTAACGTTCAATTGAATGGGAAATCCTGCACATCCAAAAAGATATCTGTAAAAGCAGGGGATCGGATCGCTCTGAACATACCAGAAGCAGAACCACTAGAACTTAAAGCCGAAGAGATCCCCTTAGATATTCTTTACGAAGATAGTTCATTACTGATTATTAATAAACCAGCAGGTTTAGTTGTTCATCCCGCACCAGGTCATCAAGATGGAACTCTTGTAAACGCGATTTTAGCTCACTGTCCCAACTTACCAGGAATTGGAGGAGTTCAAAGACCGGGAATTGTTCACCGATTGGATAAGGATACAACTGGGGCTATTGCGATCGCCAAAACAGAACAAGCTCATCAAGTACTGCAAGTGCAACTGAAAGCAAAAACTGCCGGTCGCGAATATTTGGGGATCGTCTACGGTGCGCCTAAAACGGAAAGCGGTACGATCGATCTACCCATTGGTCGCCACCCAGTGGATCGTAAAAAAATGGCAGTTGTTCCTGTGGAAAAAGGTGGAAGAGTGGCAGTGACGCATTGGAAAGTGAGAGAACGTTTAGGCAACTACACCTTAATGCACTTTCAGTTGGAAACTGGACGCACCCATCAAATTCGAGTTCACAGCGCTCAAATAGGTCATCCCATTGTTGGCGATCCTGTCTACAGTTCCGGTCGTTCTTTGGGAGTTAACTTACCCGGTCAAGCACTTCATGCTTGGAAATTGAAATTACAACATCCGGTGTCTGGGGAATGGATAGAAGTTAGTGCACCTCTTCCTCAGACATTTATGACTTTACTTGAGGTTTTACGACGAAGAACAGGAAACAGTGACCACCTGACCAGTGACCAGTGACCAGTAATTAGTGACCACCTGACCAGTGACCAGTGACCGGAAACTACTCCCTTTGGGCTCTAAAATTCCACTCACTTTGTAGGTAGGGCTATGCCGTACATTCGCCGTTGTAGGGCATAGCCCCACCTACCTGCAATGGTAGTCTTCTGACGGGAAGAGAGTAATCTCCTACTGTCAATTGTCTATATTGTCAATCCATAATTAGAAAAATTTATATTGGATTTTCATCTTCCTACAGATACAAACTTGACAAATACAAAAATGAGAAATTTTACAAAATCTTCTTAATTTAACTTAATATACATTTACATAAAAGTTCGCTTTCAATTTGCTATCGTTCTCAGTCTAATTGTGAGTAAGATTACCTTTGACGAATTATTAGATGATAGTCCAATTAGATAAAGATAGACGAAGGAATATGTCGAATTGTAAAAATCCATTTATATCGAGCGTGCTAAAAGCCTGACTGACAAAGAGCTTTTGCAAAATGCTGTCAGGTTTTACACAAAATTACAATTCTTAATAAGAAATCTACTCAAGCACTATATAAAATCTAAAAAGTAATTAAGAAATCGAGCAAAAAGCAAAGACTTCAACAAACAATATCGATAGCACAATGTAACCATAATTTTTGGTAATTATGCTCTGGGTTTGTGTTTGAATTGCTATGTTCTTCTGCTACGATTTACGAATTGCTTTGAACGCGACCGCAAGCGAATTTCAGAAATTGGATAAGCGGCAATAAAATTGAGGAGAAAAGAACGATGCTAGATGCTTTTTCTAAAGTTGTTGAACAAGCTGACAAAAAAGGTTCTTACCTGAGCGATAACGAAATTAACGGATTATCAACATTAGTTGCTGATAGCAACAAGCGTTTAGATACAGTAAATCGTCTCACTAGTAATGCATCCTCTATTGTGTCAAATGCATATCGCGCTCTAGTAGCAGAACGTCCCGAAGTTTTCAATGCTGGTGGTGCTTGCTTCCATAATCGTAATCAAGCTGCATGCATCCGCGATTTAGGATTCATTTTGCGTTATGTCACTTACTCTGTATTAGCAGGTGATGCTAGCGTTATGGACGATCGCTGCTTAAATGGTTTGCGTGAAACCTACCAAGCATTGGGTACTCCTGGTGATGCTGTAGCTTCTGGAGTTCAAAAAATGAAAGATGCTGCCATCAAAATTGCTAACGATCCCAATAACATTACCAAAGGAGATTGCAGCCAACTCATGTCTGAAGTGGCTAGCTATTTCGACCGGGCTGCTTCTGCTGTTGTTTAACATCATTTTTCCCAACCAAGTTGCTTGAAAAGAACGTAAGAATCAGAGAGATTTTCGAGGAAAAATTTCTCAGTTCTAAGCCATTATATCTGTTAACATTTGGAGATTAAGAAGACCATGAAGACCCCACTCACTGAAGCGATCGCAACTGCTGATGTTCGCGGTACATACTTAAGCAACACCGAAATGCAAGCTGTTTTTGGTCGTTTCAACCGTGCGCGTGCAGGTTTAGAAGCAGCCAAAGCATTTTCTCAAAATGGTAAAAAATGGTCAGAAGCAGCAGCTAACCACGTCTATCAAAAATTCCCTTACACCACTCAAATGCAAGGACCGCAATATGCTTCTACCCAAGAAGGTAAAAACAAGTGTGTACGGGATATCGATCACTACCTCCGCACCATTAGCTACTGCTGTGTAGTAGGCGGTACTGGTCCTTTGGATGAATATGTTGTTGCAGGGTTAAACGAACTTAACAACGCTCTTGGTTTGTCCCCAAGCTGGTATGTAGCAGCGCTAGAATTTGTTCGCGACAATCATGGTTTAAGTGGTGACGTTGCGGGTGAAGCTAACACCTACATCAACTATGCGATTAATGCATTGAGCTAATAAACAACTTAACGTCTTCTGCTAGTGGCTAATAGCTAATAGCTAATGGTTAATTGCTAATAACATTAATAGCAATTAGCGGTCGGCAATTAGCCATTAGCCACGAATTTTAAGTAATGAGCAATTAGCAAAATTGGAGTTTAAGAAAGATGACTAGTTCAGTTGTAGAACGACTAGGCGTTAACGATTGGATAGGCAAAAAAGTTGAGCTACGCCAGAATTGGAACGAAGATGATTTGCAACTGGTGTTTCGGGCTGCTTACGAACAGATTTTTGGACGCCAAGGAGTCTATGCCAGTGAAAAATTCAAAAGCGCCGAATCTTTGTTGCGGAACGGTAAAATTAATGTCCAACAATTTGTTGAGATTTTAGCTAAATCTGATTTTTACAAAGAGCGCTTTTTTCAACAGAACTCCCAAGGACGTTTCATTGAATTAAACTACAAACATTTGCTCGGACGCGCTCCTTACGACCAGTCAGAAATTTCCTATCATGTAGACCTCTACGCTTCTCGTGGCTATGATGCTGACATAGAGTCCTACATTTACAGCCCAGAATATGAAAATGCTTTTGGTAATTATGTCGTTCCCTATTATCGTGGATTCAAATCAATTCCGGGAATGAAGACAGTTGGCTATAACCGCATATTCGCACTTTATCGTGGTAGCGCTAACAGCGATAACTCGCAATATGGTGGGAAAAATTCCCGTTTGCGATCGAAGATCTCGATGAACTTGGCAAACATGATTGTGCCATCAACATCACCATCTGGTGGTGGCTTTGCAGCCGCGCCATCCCTCATCAGTTCTCCTGTACGAGGCGATAATCGCGTGTTTGTTATTGAAGCAGTTCTGGGTTCACAGAACACTGGTGTGGCAGTACGCCGTAGCAGACAAGTCTACACTGTTCCCTATGAAAGACTGTCAGCCACCTATCAAGAAATTCACAAGCGTGGCGGTAAGATAGTTAGCATTACTCAATCTTAAAAACATAATTCAAAATTCGTAATTTGTAATTACCAATCGAATTACGAATTACGAATTACGAGTTACGAATTATTATGACTACCACTCACCAAACAGAACCAATTCTATCAGCAGAAACTGCGATCGCATCGCTCCAAAGCGAAGATAATCAAATCCGCTATTATGCAGCTTGGTGGTTAGGAAAGCACCAGATACAAGCAAGTTGTACGGCACTATGTGAAGCCCTATTTGACAAACGTTATCGAATTCCCAACGGTGGTTATCCTCTACGTCGTCAAGCAGCACGGGCGTTAGGTCAACTGAAGAATCCACAAGCTGTCACCTCCTTAATCGCAGCACTAGAGTGTGAGGAGGATTTGCGCCTGCGTGAAGCAGCAATCCAAGCTTTAGGAACTATTGGAGATAAAAGGGCTGTTGAACCTTTAGTCAAGCTTCTGGAATCAACTAAAGAGGAACCATACGAAGCGCTTATTGAAGCTTTAGCTACGTTAAAAGTTTGGTCAGTTCGTTCTCACATAGAGTCTTTTCTCAATCATCCTTCTGAACGAGTACAGTGTGCAGCATCTCGCTACCTGTATCTTTTGACTCAACAACCCCAGTATATCGAACGCATTCTTAAAAATCTTAACCACGAGAATATGTATTTGCGTTGGGCTGCTGTATTTGATTTAGGGGCGGTTGGTCATCGACGAGCCATTGAAGCTATTTTGGCAGCTCGAATTCCAAACAGTCTCAAATTGCTGAATTTGAAACGAATTTTAGAATCGGTTTTAGATAGTCATGAAATTTGCGATCGCGAAACATCCAACTTACTATTTAAAGCCATTGATAATTTATTAATCCAACTTTAAACTCGTCATTAGTCATTGGTCATTGGTCATTAGTCCTTTGTCCTTAGTAAAGGCTTTAGTGCGTTTATACACCTTTACCACATTTTGTTATTTTTTCTCGCCTATCTAGTAATATAACTGACCAATAACCAATGACAAATGACAAATGACTAATGACCAATGACAAATGACCAATGACCAATAACCAATGACAAACATCTCTGCATTAATCCAAGCTTTGAACAACAACCAGACTCACCAATGCTTAACGGTTGTTGAGTCTCTAGTAAAGCTTGCACCTGCAACGGTAGAACCACTGATTTCTGCTTATCATAGTTCTACGGATCAAGGCTTACAAGCAAACATAATTCAAGCTTTGGCCCAAATTGGCGATCCTAGAGCAATAGAGTTACTAGGGGATGTTGTGGGTACAGCAGTTGCTAACCATTGCCAGGGCAATGTCCGTCGTATTGCAGCACGAGGATTGGGCAAAATATGTTGTACTACCGATAACCCCACTGTGATTCAGTATGCGGTAGAAAAACTAACTTGGGCCTTACTTATTCCTGAAGATTGGGGATTGCGTTACGCAGCCGCAGTCTCTTTACAAGAAATTGCAACGCCAGAAGCATACTCTGCTTTACAGATGGCTTTCGAGCAGGAGACCGATAAAGTTGTGCGATCGCGAGTCAATCTAGCTTTAGGAGGTTGACATAACTTCTTCGATTTGTGGTACGGGCGTCCTCGCCCGTTCTTTATTAGTGACGGGCGAGACGCCCGTACCACAAGAGAAAGTTGGTTATTTTTTTCTTTGGAAGTCCCTTACAGTTTTCCTCCTTAAAAAGCCGGGGATATTGCATCTCCGAGATTTTGCTATTTGTAAACTTGCTTATCAGAACATCAAAAAAAAATCAATATTTTTTATTAAAAATTTAGATTGTGCCTTTTTTCCTGTGCTTTTTGCTCCGACCTTCTCTTCTCAGAAAGAAATTTATAAAATTACAGAAATATTTGGAGTCGTTTTGTTAAGAAAGATTTACATAACGATTTGAGCGCTCGGAAACAGTGAGAAACTGCAATATGTTGTCTTCACTAGGTCTTATCAAAAATAAAAAAATTATTAATAAGCCAAAATCATGTTTTTGGAAAAAAGAATATAAAGTTTTGTTACAGATATTTTTTCTTTTCTCAGCCTGAGTCTCTTATATGTAAAGGATTTGAGGCTTTTCTTATTGGTCTATCTCATTTCTTCATAATTTGTAACAGATAATGCCCCAATAGCGTTGTATAAACATAATCTGGAGGGGTTAAAGAACAGACGAAAGTTAAATGAGGCAATCAATTTATAAGGTTTGCCAGTTTCTCATAAAATCACCCCAGTTTCTCATAATCTCTCGTTAATGCTCAGGCAGGCTAGAGATGAGGAACGTAAAGAAGAGAAACAGTTTAGTTCGGTATCTGTTGTTTACCATTCCACTCATTCATAAAACAATCTCAGTTTTAATCAAGACAGCACTCAACTAAGCGATTAGGAGAAAAAAGTCCATGTTAGACGCATTTGCTAAGGTGGTTTCTCAAGCCGACTCCAGAGGTGAATTTTTGAGCAGCGAGCAACTAGATGCTCTCAACAACCTGGTTAAAGACGGCAGCAAGCGTCTGGATACCGTAAACCGGATCACCAGCAATGCTTCCACCATCGTTACCAACGCTGCTCGTGCTTTGTTTGAAGAGCAGCCCCAATTGATTGCTCCTGGTGGTAACGCTTACACCAACCGTCGTATGGCTGCTTGTTTGCGCGACATGGAAATCATCTTGCGCTATGTTACCTACGCAATTTTAGCAGGTGACGCTAGCGTATTGGATGACCGCTGCTTGAACGGCTTGCGCGAAACATACCAAGCATTGGGTACCCCTGGTTCTTCCGTTGCAGCTGGCGTTCAAAAAATGAAAGACTCTGCAATCAAAATTGCTAACGACCCCGCAGGTATCACCCCTGGTGATTGCAGTGCATTGATTTCTGAAGTAGCTAGCTACTTCGATCGCGCTGCTGCTGCCGTTGCCTAATAGCACAAGAAAAGCCCAGAACCTAACAAAAGGTATCTAGGCATAAAGAAATGTAACACCAAGGAGATTGTACACCATGAAAACCCCAATTACCGAAGCAATTGCAGCCGCTGATACCCAAGGACGTTTTCTGAGCAACACCGAATTACAAGCTGTTAACGGTCGTTTCGAGCGTGCAGCAGCAAGCTTGGAAGCTGCTCGTGCTTTAACATCCAACGCTCAGCGTCTAATTGACGGTGCAACTCAAGCAGTTTATCAGAAGTTCCCTTACACAACCCAAATGCAAGGACCTCAGTACGCTGCTGATTCTCGTGGTAAGTCCAAGTGTGCTCGTGACGTTGGTCACTACCTGCGGATTGTTACCTACTCCTTGGTTGCTGGTGGTACCGGTCCATTGGATGAGTACTTGATTGCTGGTTTAGATGAAATCAACCGCTCCTTTGAATTATCTGGAAGCTGGTACGTAGAAGCTCTCAAGCACATCAAATCCAACCACGGTCTCTCTGGTCAAGCTGCTAACGAAGCTAACACCTACATTGATTACGCTATCAACGCTCTAAGCTAGATTGCGGATTGCCCGGAGAGGGATGCAAGTGCTGGATGAGTTCACCTAGCAGTTGGATCGCGCTCCGGGCATTGTTTTACCTGGGGAAAGATAAAAAATACTTATCAAAGCACTCTTGTAGTTAGACCAATTTGAACAAAGAATGCGATAGATAGTTGGACTAAATAAAGTCTAGGTAAGACTTTTTCAATCCAAAATCTAAGATCAAAAATCCAAAATGGTATTAGCTAAAGTGCTAAAGAAATAGGGGGAAAGAAAAATGGCGATTACAGCAGCAGCATCCAGGCTGGGGACTGAGGCTTTTAGTGATTCACCTCGAGTAGAACTACGCCTTAACGCCAGCAAAGACGATATCGAAGCGGTGATTCGTGCCGTGTATCGGCAGGTTTTGGGTAATGACTATTTAATGGCATCAGAACGTCTCAAGAGCGCCGAATCACTCCTGCGAGATGGAAATCTAACAGTCCGGGAGTTCGTGCGTAGCGTTGCCAAGTCAGAACTTTACAAGAAGAAATTTTTCTACAACAGTTTCCAAACTCGAATAATCGAACTCAACTACAAACATTTGTTGGGTCGTGCTCCTTATGATGAATCTGAAGTGGTTTACCACTTAGATTTGTACCAAAACCAAGGGTATGATGCCGAAATAGATTCTTATATTGATTCTGTAGAGTATCAAACTAACTTCGGCGACAACGTAGTACCATACTATCGCGGTTTTGCAACTCAAGCAGGACAAAAAACAGTTGGATTTAACCGGATGTTCCGGTTATATCGTGGTTATGCCAATAGCGATCGCGCTCAAGTAGAAGGAAAAACCTCTCGTCTGGCTCGCGAACTAGCAACAAACAGTGCATCCTCCATCGTGGGACCTTCGGGTAGTAACGAGAACTGGAGCTACCGTGCATCAAATGATGTTGCGCCTCGGAAGAATTTAGGAAACGCTGTAGGTCAAGGCGATCGCGTTTACCGAATTGAAGTAGCAGGGCTATTGAGTCCGGGCTATCCCAAGGTACGCCGCAGCAGCACCGCGATATTTGTGCCATACGAAAGACTTTCTGAGAAGTTACAACAACTTCAGCGCCAAGGCGGCAAAATTGTCAGCATCAACCCTGCTTAATTGGAGATAGGGGATTAGGGATTAGGGATTGGGGATAGGAGAAGAATGTACCCCCAGTCCCCAGTCCCCAATCGCTAGTAGCTACTAAACAAAAGGAGATATAACAAGTTATGTTCGGACAAACCACAGTTGGAACCGGTGGTATTTCTAGTGCAGGTAGCCGGATTTTCCGTTACGAAGTCGTTGGCTTGCGTCAAAATGAAGAGAACGACAAGAACAATTACGATATCCGCCGTAGTGGAAGCGTGTATATCACAGTACCCTACAGCCGCATGAACGAAGAAATGCAGCGCATTACCCGTATGGGTGGTAAGATTGTAAAAATTGAACCTTTAACTGCCGAAGAAGCCAACTAAAGTCTATCAATGATAGAACCCAGTGCAGAAGAGTATTCAGTAGAAAGCACGCAACCGCTAACAATAGAGCAAGCAATTGCCAACCTGCGGTCGTCAGATTTAAGTCTTCGCTACTATGCAGCTTGGTGGCTGGGTAGGTTTCGAGTTAGTTCAACAGAATCTGTGGATGCTCTGATTGCAGCGTTAGAGGATGAAGCCGATCGAACAGAACTTGGAGGTTACCCTCTGCGACGCAATGCCGCAAGAGCACTGGGGAAAATAGGCAACGAGAGAGTAGTACCAGCACTCATCAAGTGTTTGGAATGCTCCGATTTTTACGTAAGGGAAGCAGCTGCCCAGTCTCTGGAAATGCTACGCGACCCTAACGCCGCCACTCCGCTGATGCAATTGTTAGAAGGGGGTGTTGCAGCTGCCATCCAGGTACCGGGACGCCCCCATCTAACCCAGCCATATGAAGCGGTGCTTGAAGCCTTAGGAGCAATTGGTGCTACTGAGGCTATTCCCTTAATTCAACCCTTTATCGAGCATCCAGTTCCAAGAGTGCAGTGTGCTGCAAACAGGGCAATGTACCAGCTCGCAAAAGACCCCCAATATGGGGAACGTTTGGTGAAAGTGCTGGACAACAGTAACCTGCAATTGCGCCGTGTAGCCTTAGGAGATTTAGGAGCAATAGGGTACGTAGCAGCCGCAGATGCAATTGCCAATGCCACCGTAGAGAATAGCTTCAAATTGATTGCTCTCAAAGGCTTATTGGAAAGTCAACTCAATGATGAGGAGTCCAAAGCATTGTCACTAAGTGATGATGCTATTCGAGTCATAAACTTGATGGATTCATTGTTGTAGTCATTTGTTATTTGTCCTTTGTCATTTGTTGTTTGTCCTTATTTAATGACTAATGACCAATAACCAATAACCAATGACTAATGACCAATGACTAATGACCAATGACGAACACCCAAGAATTAATTCGCGCCGTTACCGAAGCGGACTCCCCTGCGCGAATGGTGGCGGCAGTGCAAAAATTGGCAGCAGCAAAAAATCCGGTAGCAATTCCCACCCTAATTGCCGTATTTGGATACAACAATCCAGGGGCAGCAGTAGCGGCAGTTACCGGACTGACAGAATTAGGAGAGGTTGCAGTGCCACAGTTGCTGGAAAACATAGATGATTATAACTATGGCGCACGGGCTTACTCGATTCGTACTTTAGCTGCGATAGGGGACCCCCGCGCCTTAGATGTGTTGTTAACAGCATCTGCTACAGATTTTGCACCCACTGTTCGCCGTGCAGCCGCTAAGGGGTTGGGCTTTTTGCAATGGCACAAGTTGACTCAAAGCGATCGCATATCAGCTCAAATCAGAGCTGTGGATGCCCTGCAAGCCTTAACGCAAGACTCGGACTGGTCAATTCGCTATGCCGCCGTTGTTGGCTTGCAAGCACTAGCGAAAATACCCGAACTCCAAAGTTCTATTAAGACTAGATTTGAAGAAATGCTAACCAACGATGCCGAAAAAGCAATCCGCGCTCGCGTGCTGGTAGCAAAATCAGTGACCACCTGACCAGTGACCACCTGACCGGTGTGCAGTGACTAGTAACCAAGCAATTTACCAATCCCCAATCCCCAATCCCCAATCCCTAATCCCCAATCCCCAGATATCATAAAACAAGGTAAAAGTAAAGATGTCAATACCATTACTTCAATCCACACCAACCACGCAAAACCAGCGTGTTGAGGGCTATGAAGTGCCTAACGAAGACACTCCACAAATTTACCGCTCAACAGACGCTATCTCAAACGCTGATATTGATGCCATTATTTGGGCAGGATACCGACAAATTTTCAGCGAACACCTCATTTTAGACAGCTACCGCCAGCCCTTCTTAGAATCGCAATTGCGAAATCGGGCAATTAACGTCCGAGATTTTATCCGGGGATTGGGTAAGTCAGAAGTTTATCGGTCACTTGTAGGAGACACCAACTCCAACTATCGCTTAGTTGACATCAGCTTTAAGCGCTTTTTAGGACGTGCCACCTATGGCAAAGACGAGCAAATTGCGTGGTCTATTGTCATTGCAACAAAAGGCTTGAGTGGGTTCATTGACGCCCTAGTAGACAGTGACGAATACCGCCAAAACTTCGACAATGATATAGTTCCTTACCAACGCCGTCGTTTCAAAGATAGACCCTTCAACTTAGTGAATCCTCGCTACGCGGACTACTGGCGCAACCAGCAGTTGTCAATATATTTGGGAGGTAAGAGTTATTACCAAGCAAACGTTACAGGACAATCAGTACAAAGAGGCGTGCGTGGATCTATTCCTTCTAACTTCTTAACAATGGCTGCAAGTATTGCTCCTGGTGGCTTAAACTACCAGCGATCGCAAGACAGAGCAAGAAACTACATTGCCGACGTAGAGTTACCTGAAGCATATAGCCAAACAGCAGCCCAACCAACTGTAAAACCCACGAAAGTGAATTTACCTTACAGTTACATTCCTGGAAATAAAACAACTTAGGGAATAGGGAAAAACAATACCCAATGACAAAGGACAAATAATAAATATGACAATCCCTTTACTGCAATATAAACCCAGTTCGCAAAACCAGAGAGTTGCTGGTTACGAAGTGCCTAACGAAGATACTCCCAGAATTTACCGTTTGGAAGATTCTCCTTCTGATGGTGAAATTCAACAACTCATTTGGGCAGCTTATCGACAAGTTGTGAGCGAACACGAAATCCTAAATTTCTACCGTCAGAGCAATTTAGAATCTCAACTGAAGAACCGCGCCATCACTGTACGGGACTTTATTAGAGGGTTATCTAAGTCAGAAGCTTATCGCCGTCTAGTGGTTGAGACAAATTCTAATTACCGTGTTGTAGAAGTGACTTTGAAACGGCTGTTAGGACGTGCGCCATACAACAAAGACGAAGAAATTGCTTGGTCAATTAAAATTGCCACTTTAGGCTTTGATGGCTTTGTTGATGCTTTATTAGACAGCGAAGAGTATGTAACCAGTTTTGGTGAAAATACAGTTCCCTACCAACGCCGTCGCTTTAAAGACAGACCTTTTAATTTAGTCACACCTCGCTACGGTAATTACTGGCGAGACAAAGAGGAAGACGAGCGCTATAAGTGGGGAGATATCAATAACTTTTTGGAAATGGCAAGTTCCATCAAAATTACTCCAGTTAAATTCACACCAGTAAACACAGCAAGCATCAACATTCCCGATACAACACGGGAAACAAAGCCAGAGGGAATTCCTGTTTCCATTAGCCCCACTGCAAGTTTCCCAATTCGGTAAAGGGTTAGTGGTTAGTAGTTAGTAGTTAGTGGTTAGTGGTCACTGGTCAGGTGATTACTGGTCACTGGTCAGGTGATTACTGGTCACTGCTCACTGTTTAGTGGTCACTGGTCACTGAATGCGGGACAATAAAGAAAGAGGATATTCAGCCTCTTCTATCAAGCCAATTCTTTGTTTAGCATAGTTAGTTTACGAGGAAAAACAGAGCATGGCATTGCCATTACTTCAATACAAACCAAGCAGCCAAAATCAACGGGTTAAGAGCTTTGGTAAAGCCGACCTAAACGAAGATACACCATATATCTATCGTTTAGAAGATGTTAGCAGTTACACTGACATTCAAAATATCATTTGGGCAGGATATCGCCAAGTCTTTAGCGAGCATGAGATTTTGAGCTTTAATCGCCAACAAAACCTAGAGTCTCAATTGAAAAATAGTTCAATTACTGTACGTGACTTCATTCGCGGTTTAGCTCAATCTGAAGCTTTTTACCGTTTGGTAGTCTCTGTCAATAATAATTACCGTTTGGTAGACATTTGCCTCAAGCGTTTGTTAGGTCGCGAGGCTTACAATAAAGACGAGGAAATTGCTTGGTCAATTAAAATCGCTACCTTAGGCTTTAAAGGTTTTGTTGATGCGCTTGTCGATAGTCAAGAGTACACCGATAACTTTGGTGACAATACCGTTCCTTACCAACGTAAGCGTATGGAAGGTCGTCCCTTTAACTTGGTGACTCCTCGCTATGGCGAAGACTTCCAAGAAGTAGCAGGTACCGTAACTACCGATTGGCGCTTTACTCTGGACAACTTCTACAGCCGCAAGTCCCAAGAACGGAGACTTCCAGAAGGCGATCCGCGTAAGTATCGCGATTTGGCAGAATCCCTCAATACAAAAGGTAACTACGCTCAACGTGTTTCTGCTTTTGACCTGGATTATCTTAACCTCGTACCCAACCGTGGTAGGCGCTAAGATTTTCTGTTGAACAGCTCAAACCTATATTGGGTCTGGTAACTGTGTTTGTGCGTTAGCTAGTTAACCTCCGCGTGTTAACTAGGTGTTGCATAAAGCAGGAACCAGACCCATTGATTTTTTCCATATTGGAATGCTCCAAATTTAAGAATATGATGTTAGACTGGTAAGGCTAATAATCGCTTCAACTAATCGATCGGGGTCTACTGGCTTGGCAACACGATCTTGAAACCCTACAGCAAGTGCTTTTTGCCGATCTATCTCTCCTGCGTAGGCAGTCAGAGCGATCGCTTTTAACTGACTGTTTTGCTCGCTTTGCATTGCTCGGATTTGTTGCACGAGCATATAGCCATCCATATCTGGCATCCCAATATCACTAACTAACACATTGGGTTGAGTTTTCGCCATAATTTGGAGTGCTTCAAGTGCAGAAGCAACTGCTGTAACGATCGCGCCACGTTGTTCTAGGATAAAAGTAACTAACTCTCTTGAATCGGCTTCATCATCTACCACAAGCACCTGCATACCACTTAAGGGTAATGCTTCATGTGCGAGCAAAGAGGAATTATCTTCATCTTTTATGCTGTTGTCTTCATTTAACACTGGTAGAGAAACGGTAAAAGTCGCTCCAAGCCCTTCCCCTGGACTTTCGGCTCGAACTGTGCCACCATGCAGTTCGACTAAGTGACGGACAATTGCCAACCCTAACCCCAATCCGCCAAACTTCCGAGTTGTTGTCGCATCTGCCTGACGGAAGTAATCGAACACATAAGGCAGAAAGTCAGGATGAATGCCTTTACCCGTATCGCTGACAGTAATTTGAACTCGACAGTCAATGCACTCTAACTGAATTTTTACCCTTCCTCCTGGTGAAGTGAATTTAACGGCATTAGTCAGTAAATTCCAGATTGCTTGCTGTAAGCGAGCTGAATCTCCCAAAACCAGCCCGGTATTTGAGTCAAAAACTGTATCAATTTGAATTGACTTAGCTTGAGCCGCTAACCGTACTGTTTCAATAGCTGCTTCAATCGTCAATGCCAAATTGACAGGAACCATTGCAAGGCTAAGTTTGCCACGTAAGATGCGAGAAACATCTAATAAATCTTCAATCAGTTGTGCTTGGAGTTTAGCATTGCGCTCGATTGTTTGTAGTGCGTGAATTGTTTTTGTAGCATCCAACTTGCTGCTTAGGAGTAATTGAGACCAACCTAAGATAGGATTGAGGGGAGATCTTAACTCGTGAGAGAGTACTGCTAAAAACTCATCTTTGATCCGATTAGCAGTTTCAGCTTCCGCACGAGCAGTTTGTTCTTGCTCGAGCAACCATTGGCGTTGTTGGTCGAGTTGTTTTTGATTTTCAATATCTGTTGCCGTACCAAACCATTTAATAACTTGCCCTTGTTCGTTTTTCAGTGGTACAGCTTGGTGTAAATACCACCGATAAGCTCCATCTGCTCGTCGCATCCGACCTTCAGCTCGATAGTTTACACGCGCGTGTTGCGCTGCTGCCCAATTTTGGCTAATAGTTGGGAGATCGTCAGGATGTGCGATCGCTTCCCAACCAAATGTTTGAGCTTGGGCTAGGCTTAACCCGGTATAATCTGACCAACGTTGATTGACATCAGTAAGTATTCCATCAGCATCAGCAGTCCATACCAGTTGCGGGATTGATTCTGCTAAATAACGATAACGTTCTTCGCTTTGCCGCAAAGTTGCTTCAGTTTGCTTGCGATGAGTGATATTACGGAAGAAAATGTCAAGACCATCTTCATGAGGATAGGCGTCAATCTCGATCCACAAATTATAGGTGGGAGGTTGGTAGAAATGATGCTCGAAGTGGACGGGAATTTGTTCTGCCATTGCCCGTCGATATTGGTGTTCTACGTTCGTCCCTACCGATGCAGGCCACTCCTCCCAGTGAGTCTTACCAAGAACTTCTGTACGAGGTTTGCCGTTAATTCGCTCGGCTTCCACATTTTGGTAAACAATGCGCCAGTCTCGGTCAAGTGCTACGAAAGCATCGCTGGTATTTTCTAAAGTCCGTGTAATTCGCTGATTGGCTTCTCGTAACGCCCGTAAGTTTGTCTTGGTTTTTTGGTTAGCGTTCCGTAATTGCGTGCAAAGTAACGCGATAAAAAATGACACTAGCGAGAATGCGAACAATTGTACCAAGTGATTTACACTCGTGATGGTGAATGAATGGGTCGGCTCAATGAAGAAGTAGCGGCTGTAACCAATAGATAGAGCGATCGCAAGCAATCCCGGTTTCAATCCCCCATACCAGGCACTGGCTGCAACAGCAGCAAAAAACAACGGAAATATTAGCGGATTTAGGAGAGACAGAAGCAGTTGTGTTAATACAAGGGCGACTGTCGCTGCTAAAATCGCAACTCCATAAGCTAGCAACCGAGAGCGCATACAATAGATTTCCTTACGTACAGTCTCCATCATGTTGTGAATCTAGCCTTATTGTACCTATAAGGTAGAAGCTATCGTGTTTCAGTCGCGATAAGCTGGGTACGGCTTGCGTTTCGCGAGCGCGAACCTTCCTAGTCATGCGGCGTCAAATCAATTTGATGACTTCTGCCACAAAATCATCCGGATCGACCGGTTTCACTAAGTAACTTTGAAATCCTGAAGTGACAGCAAAACTACGTCCTTCCTCTGTTGCAATTGCAGTTACAGCGATCGCTGGAATATCTTTTTGCGGTGAGTTTAAATTTCTAATTTTACGTATTAAGGAATAACCGTCTACTTGTGGCATAGAAATATCTGCAACCAACAGACGCAATTCAAATTTTTGGATAACTTCTAAAGCTTCTATAGCTGATGATGCTGTTATAACTTTAGCACCACTCTGTTCCAATATAAAAGTCATTAAGATTAGATTATCAGTATCATCGTCTACCACAAGTATAGGTAATCCTTCCAAGGTAGGAATGCTGCTTCTATCATCATTAGGATGAAAATAACTGGGATACTCTGACACCATGAGATCGTCTCCTAGTTGCTTGTTCAATTAGGGGGAAGTCCTGCTAGGAGCTAGGTGTGAGCTAGCTGTCTAGTGGGCATACTTGATTATCATCTCCAATCCACCTACAAAAGGAATCTTTTGTAAGAAAGTTAATAAGATTGGTAATAGGGAAATCAAGAATGTAAATGTGAAAATACTTTATTGATAATTCACTGCTGCTCAATCATTGACTACTACCCATAGATAGATGTACTATTTTTTCAGATTGCCAACAGATCAAAAGTTGAGTAGCTTTGAGAAGAGATGTTACTAAAATTAATACTATTAAATAGAAAAATAGAAATTAATAGAAAGTTAGAGAATGTGCGCCGTCTAGGGCAAACGGAGAGAGATTCTCTCTCTTTTCTAGCTCTTGTTCCCTATATTACATAAGGAGAGTCAATAGCCTCTTCTCGCTCGGCATCCACTAAAGCTTGATAAACCATAACTGCAACTTCTGCACGGGTAGCATCTCGGTTGGGATTGAGATGTTTTGGATTAGGAAAGTTGACAACCATCCTTCTCTGCGTAGCAATAACTATCTCTTTCTTTTTAGACTCTGGAACTTTTTCCCAATCAGTATAAACATTGTTGGCAGTAAATTTATCGGTGCTTAGTTCCAAGCCGTTGACGAGAGAGACAATAACTTGCAATCGTTTCATATTTAAATGGGGACGAAAAGCGCTATTGGGAAAAGCTGAGATGAACTGCCCTTCATATGCCTGCTGGATTGCCTTATAACCCCAAAAACTTCCCGGTACATCTTTAAAGTCTACTGCCTGCCGTTTGCTCTGTGGATTAAATGCTTTGACAACTATTGCTGCATACTGCGAGCGCGTTATGGTAGCATCAGGTTTGAAAGTGCGATCGCGAAAACCAACGACTATTTCCAACTTAAATAATTTCTGAATAAACTCCTCTGCCCAATGATTTTTCATATCAATTAATTTTTTTGGAGGAGGGGTAAAAAATATAAAACTACTTACAGGTGTAGAAACAGGTGTAGGTGAAATAGATGTAAGTGAAGTAGGTGTAGGTAGGGGCAGAGGTACTTGGGCAGGTGCGGGTACGGGTTTTGGAATTGGAGTCACAACAGGTATTGGTTTAGGAGTCAAAGTAGGGGCTTGATTGTACACTAACTCTACGTATCCCTTGATTTTACCTGGATCTATTTGATTGCCAACAGCTAAGAGTCTGTGAGAACCAGAATTTTGTAAATCGAATTTACCATTAAGGCGTAAGATATTGCCTCCATAATCATTGGTATTACCTAAATCTGGCAAGGCATTAGAAGTTACAGTTACACCATCTTCCGTATTTCTTTCACTAATATTATTTCGCAAGACTGGATGGGCATCGCCGGAGATAACAATTCCAGAACGATTTTCGTAAGTATAATTATCTGTAAGAATCGGAGAAGCGCGATCGCCGATAGCTATACCAAAACCCGATCTATAGCAAATATTACCCCGAATTTCTCCTTGAGAGTCGCGAATAATGGAAATGCAATTCGTAGCATTCTCTGTAAATAAACTATCAATAAGGGTGACATGAGCATTCCCAGAGGCAAGAACACCGTCACGGTTACAATTGATGAAAGTACAATTAGAAATAGTAGAAGCAACTGATTCAATCCAAACGGCAACTCCACGGTTAGTCTGATTTGTCAGTGTTATTCCGCGAAGTTCTGTGCCATTGGAGGACAGAATAAATGTAACATTTTGCTTTGCTAGGGTAGGGCTACGATATTCGCCACTACCTTCAATAAGCACATTGCTACCTTTATGACTTTCATTTCCCAAAATCGTGACAGCTATGGAAACGTGGAGTGGAAAAATTTCACCGCTAGCAGCATTGTAAGAACCCTCTGCTAATTGAATCTGACTACCCGATGAAGCTCGCTTCAGGGCTTGAGTAATTGTTTTTAACGGTGCTTGTTGGCTACCAGCCGCACTGTCACTTCCTGCTGTCGGATTAACGTACACAGTCTCAGCCATGTTCATATACTTTAAGAAGCACTGCGGCAATACTACCTCAAAGATGTGTTCTCTACCAGTTCTATTGCATAACCAGCTGATGCTCCAGTTTTAAATACGCTCACGGAATTTTGCAATTGCTGTGTCACATCTACAGTTTGTTCTAAAGACAAAGACACAATAGACGATGAATTAGCAGTGCGTTCTGAAGCTCGAGCAATTTCTTTCATAAGCATAGCTACAGCTTGAGAGGTTCTCGCTTGAGATACTGTTGCTTGAGAAATTGATTGAACCAATTCGTCAATTCGATGAGAAATTTCCATAATTCTTTCTAAACTTTGTTTGGTATCCTTCACGAGTTGAACGCTTTCAACAACCCGATGGGTTCCAAATTCCATCGCTTGCACCACTTCATTCGTTTCTGCTTGGATGTTTTGAGCTATAAACTCAATCTCTTGACTAGCTTGAGATGATTGCATAGCTAATTTATTGATTTCTTGAGCTACGAGCCCGAATCCCCGATCTTCATCAGGAGTCCGAGAGGCTTCAAGACTAGCATTGAGAGACAGTAAGTTTGTTTGCGTAGCAATTTGCTCGATTAAGGTGACTGCTTTGGAAATTTGTTGGGATGATTCGCCAAAATTCCTCACTTTTTCTGCTGTTTCTGTCACAGCTTCTCGCAAATCTAATATACTAGAAACTGTCAGTTCCATTGCCTGTCTTGCAGCTATAGCTGTATCTGAGGCTGCACGAGCAACTTCTGTGGCTTGGTTAGCGCTATCAGCAACGGCTTGAATAGATTGGTTCATTCGCTCGACTTCATCCAAAGTTCGCATAATTTCTTCGGCTTGTGCGAATGCTTCATCTGCTAAGTTACGAATTGCTTTGGAATTTTCTCCTACAATGTAAGTTACCTGTCGGGCTGCTTGCTTAACTCTTGTCACTGTGTCTCGCAGGCTTTCAATAATCGTATTGAAAAAATCAGCTACAATTCCGATTTCACCAGTTGCGATATCAGACCGAACTGTCAGGTCACCTTTGGCGACTTCTTCTACATCGCTAATGAATTCTAATAAATTCTGTTGGAGAATTTCTTTACTCAACTTTAATTCTTCTTCAATCCACTTACGTTGAGTGATATCAGTTTGTATACCAATGAAATTTATAATTCGTCCAGATGTATCTCGAACGGGAGAAACCGTCAGTTCATTCCAGAAGGGAGTCCCGTCTTTACGGTAATTCTGAATGACAACCTGACATTCTTGCCCCAATTGTATTGCTTTGCGGATCTGCTCGCTCGCTTTGGGGTCGGTTTCTGGACCTTGTAGAAAACGACAGTTTCGACCAATAGCCTCTTGTTGTGAATAACCTGTAATACTTTCAAAAGCAGGATTGCAAAAAATGATAGGATTGTCAGGCAGGCGCGGATCGGTAATAATTATGGCATTGCTAGCGTTGGCGATGGCGCGATCGCGGAGTTTTAAAACTTCCTGTGCTTGCTGTAGTTCCTGGAGAAGATAGGCTTGCTCTAGGGCAATACCAATTTGAGTTGCCAATTGCTGAAATAAATCGATTTCTGGTTGTTGCCAATTCCGGAATTCAGAACATTGATGACCGCATATTAAACCTAGTAATTCATTATTAGTAATAATAGGCGCAACTATATTTGACTTAATCTGGAAACCTTCTAAAATCTCTTTGTGGCAATCTGTAAAACCAGCTTCGTAAATGTTATCTGTGGCTCGAATTCGACCATTTTTATACATCTCTATATAATTTTTGCGGAATGGATCGTTTACAGTTTGCCCTAAAGTTTTTACCAAATCCGATGTTGTTGCTTCAGCAACAATCGTGCCTGTCTGGTCTGGATTAAAGCGGTAAATTACCACTCGCTCTATCATTAATGCTTGCTGAACTTCACGGACAGAAGTGTTTAAAACATCGTCAACATTTAGCGATTGCCGAATGCGGAGGGCTATTTTTGTAAAGAGTTGGGAGCGAAAAGTTTCTGCTTCTTGCCGTTCCAAGAGTTTTGCTTGTTGAGCGAGCAATTTTTGATTTACGTAAGAGGTCAAGATAGTAAAACCAAGAATAACAAGTGTCGCTATGCCGATGCTTAATGCCAGCCAGTTGAAGGAAATGTTCATATCTTTAGTAGCAACTGCACTCACAGTCTTCGTTGAGTGAAAAGAAGCAGCCGCCATTCCTGTATAGTGCATTAGAGCGATCGCACCTCCCATAACCAGCGCACTCAAAATTTTTGGCAACCTATCGCCTTTGCGAGGTCGCTTTCCTAGCTCAGAGACAATCCAGAGTGCTGCTATTGACGCACCAATTGCGATCGTAACAGAAAGTGCAAACAAGAAAGGATTGTACTGAGTCGTTGCATCTATTTCCATTGCTGCCATTCCAATGTAGTGCATAGCAGCAATACCAATACCCATTAACACCCCACCCACAAGCAATTGCTGTTTGCTGAAAGCTTGACGACTCGTCAGCAACAGCGCTTTACCACAAGCAACAATAGCAGGTAACACAGAGATGATAACAGTAGATACGTCATAGACCATTGGTATCGGCAACCGAAAAGCGAGCATACCAACAAAATGCATCGACCAGATACCAGTACCCATAACAACAGCACCGCCAATCAACCAAGTTAGCCTACCCTTTGCTCGAGTTGTTTTCACTCGCCCCGCGAAATCTAGAGCCGTATAAGAAGCAAAAACTGCTATGACAATTGAAAGTAAGACAAGGCGCGGATCGTAAGTACTATTAATGACTACATCTGCCAGAAGCATCTCAATGAACCTCAAACGAATATTTGACTGTTAACTGCTAAAGTGTTGAGCGTTAACAAAGAAAAAAGCCTGGTAGATGCACAGAAGTCCTTATACTCGTAATGATGATAGATGCAAAATATTCTACGCTCTACTGATAAAACAGTAGAATGATTGCCAATCTATAAATTTTTACTTGAAACATCTATCTCAAGAATAGATTAAACTCTATTCTTGCAAGAATGTAAAGTTTTTGATGAATTCTTAAGAAATTCTTATGGTAACAATTGGAACTATCATAGCTCATACTTGATGGTCGAGCTTCTGGATAACTATTTCAATACGATGGTTCTTTTGCCTTACAAAGGCGCGATCGGAACAATCAAATGACTGATTTGATACAATCGGTTGAGATTCACCATAACCTTGTGCAGTCACCATTGAGGCATTGAAGTCATGTTGTTTGCTTAACCACTGTTGTACGGCTACAGCCCTCCGTTTTGATAGTTCAAAATTATCCTTGCTACTACCTCTAAAATCACTGTGGCCCAAAATTTGTAACCAACTGTCCGAATACCGATTATTGACTGCTTGCTTCACTTGATTTAATATCTTCTCTGCTTTTGCAGCAATTTGATGCTTACCACACTCAAATAATAAATGAGTTGGTATCGTGATTATAGTTAAGTGCTTATTTGCCTGCACTTGAATCTGTGGCAATGTAATTTCTGACAACTTTACAACTGGATAGACATCAAGAGGAAAGCTAACAACAGGAATTTGTTGTTGAGGAAGTTCTACTGATAATGTTTGCGCTTCTTGTGCTTGGATCTGCTGATAATTGGTAAAACTCTCCTTATATTTTGTAGTCGTGGAGTGCAGAAATGTTCCAGCAACAATGCTTGCCACTATAGACACCAAGCAATTCATGAAACGAGGTGAGTACATTTATCCTGTAAATGAAATGAATTCTTTACAATTCTTGTAATCTACAATAATTTCACGAGACAAGATTAGGCTTCTACCGCAAGTCATATTAAGAATAATGCGATCGCTTATACATTTTACGGGCGCAAGACATTGCATCCCTACTAACCCTTAACGCAACTTAGTTCCACAAATCTTGCAGAATTTAGCATCCACATCGTGAAAAAGAAGACCGCAACCAGAACAAGTTGTTTCTACTTGATTGGCTGTTTTGAACAATCGCTTAATAAGATCCCCCACTTGCCAAGGAATCAGAGCAACACCAGTCAAAATCATGAATACAGTTAACAGACGCCCTAATTTAGAAATAGGAGTCACATCACCAAAACCTACCGTTGTCATAGTGACAACAGAGAAATAAAAAGCATCCAGAAAAGTCACAAAAACTTTTGGATTTACAGGATGTTCTACTTGATAAATTAATCCAGAGTATACAAAGATAATAGCAAATAGAGTAAACAATATACGTGCAAAGATCGCGCCATCTTCAGTATCAATACTAAATAAAAACTTTTTATCTATAAATCTAATTAATCTTAAAATCCGAAACCACCTTAGTAGCCGAATAAAGCTAATGTCTACCGTTCCTACAAAAACAGGTAAGATTGCCATTAAGTCAATCACTGCATAGGGACTAAAAATATACTGAATCTTATTTTCTGCACTCCAAAGACGGAGTACATATTCTACTGTGAAAACATACAATATTACGGTATCTATTACATTTAAGTTTAATCGAATAGCATCAGGAATATTGTATGTTTCTGCTACAAAAATCCCGGAGGATAGTAAAACTAAGCTAGCAATAGTAAGATTAATAGCTTTGCCTACTGGTGTTTCCAGATCTTTCAAGTAAAATGCTGTTTTTTCTCTACTCAATAACATAATTAATAAGAGAAGGCAGACTTTATTTATATATAATAGCTATCTTAAATCATTTGTAGAATTCCAGTAGGTGGGGCTATGCCATACAACAGCAAACAGTGGGTAGTGCCCACCCAACAAAGAGCGGTAATTTTAGAGCAAAAAGGGAGTAAATTTATCAGTTCGAGTATAGTCATTCACGGGAAAGTACCACAACCAATGCCCAATGCCTTATTTTCAAATTTTTGGAAAGGTAGTACCAGTTAAAAAAAAGGGCGTTGCTGATTGATAGTATAAAAATCTCATGCAAAGGCGCAAAGGCGCAAAAAACCTTAGCGTCTTAGCGACGGCAGGCACTACAACTCTGGGAACCAGAGCAACGCGCTGCCTCGTCTTTGCGTGAGGCTAAAAAATAATTCATAGGTTGGTTCAACAACGCCAAAAAAAGCTAGTACCCCTGTTACTTATGTTTTATAAATTTTCATCTTTAGAAGGTTTACGTAATATAGGTTTCAAGCTTTTAAACTTCGTTTCCAAGGCTGTCACTCTTTCTTGTGCAAGCCTTTCCCTTTCTTCTTGTTTGGCTTTTTCCTTAATTTTCAAGTATTCCTTTATATGGGTTGGTAGTTTTTGGTCAAAACCAAAATAATCTGCATACGCAATTAAATCGGCATCCGATAGTGCTCCGTAGAATTCCCGCATTTTGCTTTGAAATTTGGGATTGAGAGCGATGAGCTGACGGCGAAAACTCAGATAACCTTGCCAGTCTCTATTAATAATCGAGAGTTTCATTACTTCTAACAATTCTTGTTCAGTCATATGGCATTTTTAAGGGATTTGAGGAAATTAAACCGTTTCTTTAGTGGTACGAGTGTCCTCGCTCGTTCTCTCGTGCAATTTTCAAAGCACAACAGCTTAACTACTCAACTATAGGTAATCCAGATAGAGCCATTGCCACCTCAGAAGCGCTATATTCGGTATCAACAAGCCGTCCTGCTTTATAATCGATATAAGCTTGCATATCAAAGTGTCCGTGACCGCAAAGGTTAAACAAAATCGTCTTGCTCGCTCCAGTTGACTTACAACGCAAAGCCTCATCAATCGCTGCTTTGACTGCATGGTTAGCTTCTGGTGCTGGCAAAATTCCTTCGGCGCGTGCAAAAGTTAATCCAGCAGCAAAGCAACCGAGTTGGTATTCCGCACGTGGTTGAACTAATCCCAAGTTCACAATATGGCTGACCAGAGGAGCCATACCATGGTAGCGTAAGCCTCCGGCGTGGATACCTTCTGGTACAAATCCACTCCCCAAAGTGTGCATCTTGGTGAGTGGAGTCAGGTGGGCGGTATCGCCAAAATCATAAGCATATTTGCCACGAGTTAATGAGGGACAAGCTGCTGGTTCAACAGCTATGACTTCTATATCTCGTTCTCCTCGAAGTTTAGCACCAATAAATGGAAAGGTAATGCCAGCAAAGTTGCTACCGCCACCCGTGCAGCCGATAACAATATCGGGGTAATCTCCTGCCATTTCTAGTTGAGTCAGTGCTTCTAGCCCAGTTACAGTTTGATGTAGCAGTACGTGATTGAGAACACTGCCTAAAGCATACTTAGTGTGTTCATCAGCAGCAGCGACTTCTACAGCTTCACTAATCGCAATCCCCAAACTGCCCGTGCTATCAGGGTATTGTGCTAAAATTTTGCGTCCGGCTGCAGTTTCAACGCTTGGGCTAGCAACTACCCTTGCACCGTAGCTTTCCATTAATGCTCGGCGGTAAGGCTTTTGCTGGTAGCTAACCTTGACCATGTAAACTAAAACTTCTAGATCGAATAGCGCACCAGCAAAAGCTAGAGACGAGCCCCACTGTCCCGCTCCTGTTTCAGTTGTTAGCTTTTTTACTCCAGCTTGTTTATTATAGTAAGCCTGGGGAACCGCAGTATTCGGTTTGTGGCTTCCAGAAGGACTAACACCTTCATATTTATAGTAAATTTTTGCAGGTGTATCCAAGGCTTGTTCTAAACGACGAGCGCGATAAAGAGGAGTCGGTCGCCATTGGCAATAAATAGAGCGGACTGCATCTGGTATGTCAATCCATCTTTGTTGACTAACTTCTTGCTCAATCAGTGCTAAGGGGAACAGAGGTAATAGATCGTCTGGTGTAATTGGCTTACCAGTACCAGGATTTAAAACTGGTGGTAACTCTTGCGGCAAGTCAGCCTGGATATTATACCAAGCTGTAGGCATTTGGTTTTCACTTAGAACGTATTTAATTGTGTCCATGAGATGAGTTAATGCAAGTAAATTGGCATAGTTATGATTTTCCAATTAAAAGGTTAATTTTTCTCAATCTCCTTGGGGGCATTCTTCCCACAAAGTTGTGATCTCCCGCAAACTTTGATGAGTTCCATCACCTAAAATCAAATGATCGAGTAAAGGAACGCCCAATAAGTTTGCCCCAACGAGTAACTGACGAGTTAATTCAATATCCGCTTGACTGGGTTCAAGGTTTCCAGATGGGTGATTGTGGGCTACGATTAGTCTTGTTGCTCCTTGCCTGATCGTCTCTCTAAAAATTTCCCTAGGTGGAGCTAGGGTTTCTGTTGCAGTACCAATTGTAATCACTTGCGTTCCTAACAAACGGTTTTTCACATCCAACAGAACAACAGCAAACCTCTCCTGATTTTGCCACATTAAGTCTTGGCTGAGGGCTGCAGCCGCCACAGCTGGGCTATCAACAATCGTCTTTTCTCCAGGACGAGATAGAAATGCTCTTTTACCCAATTCAATTGCTGCCACAATGGTTGCTGCTTTCGCAGCTTTAATTCCATGAATTTGCATTAACTCGGCGGCGCTCACATCTCGCAAAATCGTTAAAGGCTCATCTTCATGCTGGTGTTTGCCCAATTCATTCAAAATGTACTGCCCTAGACCCACAGCAGAAAGTTTTCCAGCTCCTTGACCGGTACCTAGCAGAATTGCTATCAACTCGGCTGTAGCCAAAACTTTGGGACCGTATGTTAACAATCGCTCTCGCGGGCGTTCGGTCATGGGCATATCAGCAATTCTAAGGCTATAAGTCATACAAGAGAGCGGAAGATAAGAATGATACATTCACTTATTCCATGAAATCCCTTGTAAACTTTGAAACTAATTATTTTTTGAAAAAAAAATTAATATTTGCCTGTACCTCGATCCGATCGCTCACTGGTCACTGGTCACTGCTCACTGTCAATAGTGAATTTGCGTAGCCTTTAGCATATGGTAGGTAATCAGTAACTGAGTGATAGCAAGCGGGTTACTTTGAATGGTTTCTCCCGTGGTACCAGCGACTTTGCCTAATTCTGGATTCCCTTCGCGATCGCATATATTTTTCAGATGCGGCATATCAGAGCAGAGAATCTGTTCGAGTTTATTTACCTGCTCTAGAGTGGCATGACCATCAACTTCCAAAACATCCACAGGTTTACCCATGTCCCTATCCAATCCCAGGCGAATTGCAGATTCCATACCATTACCGTAGTTAATAATTTGGGTAAAATCAGGGTGTGGAATGGTAGGACGGAGTACTAGACGAACATTCAAATCCCCATTCGCTTGGTCTAACTCATCATTATACGGGTAGAAACTCACCACGATATCAGACCATTGCCTTTGCGGACGAATAAAATCTTCTGAATCTGGTTCGCGTTTTCTGAGTTCTTCAAGAACTTGTTCTTCCGTATAACCTCGCTTTTGGGTATCTCGCTTCACTTTCCATGTAGCACGCACAGACTCGGGAGGTGCAAGATATACTTTAACGTCGAAGCTGTCACGCGCAATACGAGTGGAATAACCCAATAGCCCTTCTACAATCACAAAGTTGTTTGGCTTAATATACACAGGGGGTTCAAAAGTTCCCGTTTTGTGACTGTAAACGGGCTTGAGAATTGGCTGTCCGATCCGTAATTGTGACAACTGCTGCTGCATAATATCCAGATAGTTGCAATCAGGGTGCAATGCAGTAATACCAATTTCAGCACGCTGTTTGCGATCGTATTTATGATAATCATCCGTACAAATAACCGTAACGTTCTCCGGACCGAGAACTTGAGCAATCCCCTTAGTCAATGTTGTCTTACCAGCAGCACTATCGCCAACAATACCAAGTATTATAGGACGGCTCATAATTCCCTCTCACTCTTACAGTAAAGTGTCTTTTTAAATTGTATGTTAATTTACCATTTTTGGAGAAATTAATAAAATCTGTAGAGCCACTTAATGAAAGGTAAAATGCTTGTCACCAGAAAGTTAATTTCCTCAAAATGGAACTTCTATGTGTTGTATTGACCCACATATTAATTTAGCTCGAGCATCAGTATTAACCAACTCTTTGTGTCACAGAACGTTAACAAAAATCTCTAAAAATCAAATCCTTTATACTTAATAACTTTTCGTCATATAACTTAATCATAAGAGCCATTGGGTATCGAGAATTAGAAGACTTTTAACAAATAACCAATGACAGATAATCTACTTAACAAGATTTGCGAACATAATAACAATCAAAATAATCTAGAGCCTCGCCGGTGGAGTCAAAGTTACGAACAGTATACAGTGGTGCGCCTTGTCTGTTAGATTGACGCTCCCATACCTTTAAGTAGTAGCTCTTGTTATCTGTTGTCCGCCAAATTTCATAACTGTAATCACCACCGGAACCGTTAATAGTCATTGAATCAGCGATCGCCGTAGAGGAAACAATCAATAGAGCAAATATACTAAAAAAAGCAAATTTGATTTTGCGAGATATCATTGGTAGATCTTAGAAAGAACACTTAATTGATAACCTTTTTAGGGAGCGAAAGGGTAAAGCGATCGTTCTCCAAAAGTAAAGAGATCTTATTATCTTGATAAATCTAAATAAGAAATTACTAATAATTATCGTAATATTACTGAATTTCAAACATATGTAATTCTGAGTATGGTCACGCCACAAACTTTGTGCTGACGTCCATCGGCTTTAGTGCGCTACTCATTATTAAGAGTGTAGTCAAACAAGAGAGACAGTCGAACCCAAACAACTTTCCAACATTCTAACTCGGTAAAATGATTCCGAGCAAAGTCATCAGGAGCTACTTATCTTATGAATGCAAATTATCAGAATTTACTTATTCTTACAGCAGCCATCATCGGTACATTTCTGGGTTCACTTTTATTGGATTGCTGGTGGCGGGAACGTATTTGGAGCGGGAGAGAGGCTCAAGTCACTAGGTTTAACAAGCTTGAAGCAATCTCGTTAACTGGGAGGACAAAATCTACAGTTCCGGTGGCAATAGCAGCGCTAGGCATATCGAAAAAGTCACTAGTACTCTCATCAGAAGTTATTACTTTACCGCCCATCTGATGAATTGCCTGTACTCCCAAAGCCCCATCGTTGCCTGTACCACTGAGGATTACGGCGTAAGCCCGCTGTTTGAAAGTAGCTGCCACTGACTGAAACAGCAAGTCGGCAGAAGGGCGGTCAAAATTCACGAATGTCGCCTGCGAAAGGCAGAAGGTACTGTTTGGAGTGACGAAGAGGTGTTCGTTTGGGGGAGCAAAGTAAATAATAGACGGTTGTAATGGCTCTCCTTCTTGTGCAAGCTTGAGTGGCAAAGCTACTGAGTAGCTGAGAGCGTCCGCTATTAAGCTAGAGTTGGATTGGCTGTCCAAGTGCTGTACTATGATGATGGCTGCCGGAAAGTTCAGTGGTAAGGCAACTAGGATCTCACTTAAGGAGCTTATCCCACCGTCACCTGCTACCAGTACCACCACTTTGTCGGCAACTAGCTCTTGTTGCGTCTCCTTATTAGGTACTGGGTTAGTTGTGGTTTCAGTAACCTTAGCAGGCAATTGACCCATGAACAGTGCTTGCCGGATGAGGTCAGAGCGCTGTTGCGCCTCAATAGCCTGCGCTTCAAAAAGCTTTGCTGACTGGGTGCGGTTACTGGAGCGAGCATTGGCAGCCATGTTTAACATCAGCTCGGCTCGCTCTTCTAAAGAACGAATTGCTGCCCACAGTGCCTCCTCTTGGACTTGAGCCTGCGCCGCCTGCAAATTAGCTGCTGAGAAGCTGTGACCCACGCGGCAGCGGAACTGGAGGAAATTTCTTTCCTGGAGTTGGAACAGGCTACCGCCGCAATCTGGACAACTTAAGTTCGCGCTTTTCCCAATCTGTTTGTTGCTCCGTAAACCTACCCCATCGAGTTCCACAATGTCGGGTTCCATTTCCAGTTCGCTCTCGTTAGACATATTCAAAGATCCTTGTGTTGTTATTGGTTCATAAGCTAGGTGTACTAAAACAGGAGCTATTGACACCAGTGGCAGGATACGATCGACGTCTACGTGTTGGATGGCACTGTTGGGCATTCCGGAAAACAGGGCATCATCGGGATTTTGAACGACTGCTACACCGCCAAGTTTTTTCACGTCTATAAGTCCTGCAGTTCCGTCATCAAGCGCCCCCGACAACACCACACCAACCACTCGGCTTTTGTACGCTTTTGCTGCTGTGCGAAACAAGGGATCGACCGCCGGACGGCAGCGATTTTCCTTAGGACCCATCACTAGGCGGATATAGCCGCGTTTAACTAGCAAGTGGTAGTCCGGCGGTGCTACGTAGATACGCCCGTGCTCAATAGGCTCACCGTCTTTTGCATGAGCCACAGGTAATAAACTACGGCGCTTGAGGATATCTGGTAAGAAGCTCTTATGTTGCGCTGAAACGTGAACGACGATGAAGATTGCAGCTGGCAAGTCACTAGGCAAAAGGGCTACCAGTTTCGTCAGCGCTTCTACGCCGCCGGCTGAGGCTCCAACAACGATGATATCGTGACCGAGCATTTACCTTTCCTTGTATAATAGTGTTGGAATTGGAACTGACTCTGTAGTATCCCAAGCAGAATTTGTCTTGCTGCTTTCACTAAAATAACTACTACTATCACATCTAACTTCTAGCTAAAGAATATATAAATATTAAGTTTAAAAGTATCTTTAAATACAAATTTAACGAGGCAATGGGTTGAATTTAACGAGCGCTGCAATTATTTTAGGAATAAAATATGGGATTTCCAAGAAATAAATTATTCATCTTGTGGGACCTAGAGCAGCGCCCCTATCTCCTATCGGAGACGCACTCGCGAACCATGCGGGGGTTTCCCCCGTTGAGGCGACTGCGGAGCGTCCTCGCCCGTTCTATACAGGTAGCGGGCGAGACGCCCGCACCACAAGAGAGCACTTTAAAAGACTTGTGTGTACACCGTAGCTTTTTAAGGGGAGTCAGCGCTCCTGGAGGGTTAGCCCTCATTTAAATTTCTGCCTCTGACTCCGAAGCTTGGTAAAGCTTATTCGCTATTTGTGCATCTACGATCGCACCTTGCCGATCTCCCAAATGATGGCGGGCTTTACCACGAAGTTCATAAGCTTCGGGTTGTTTTGAATCAATTTTTAGAGCAGAGTTTGCATCGGCGATCGCTGCTTTGTAATCTTTTAACTGTAGGTAAACCTGTCCCCGTTCCAGATAAGACAAAGAATTGTTAGGATTTAACTTGATAACTGTGCTATAATCAGTAATAGCACCTTTGTAATTGCCTGACAAATTACGTGCTTGCGCCCTTCTACGGTAAGTTCGACTATCATTAGGATTTAAGCCTAAAATCCAATCGTAATCTTGAATGGCATTCTTGTAATTTCGCAAACGTAGATGAAAACTAGCCCGAGTGAGACGATGGGGAACATTATTGGGGTTTAGCTGCACAATCCGGTCATAATCTGCAACGGCTCCTTTATCATCGCCCAAGGCGAGACGTAGTTGTGCTCGTCTAATATAAGCATGAGTGTTCTTAGAATTTAAACGCAACGCTTCAGTTGCACGCTCAATTTCTTCTTTTCTGACCTCAACTGCACGTTTTCTAATTGTTTCGGGTGTTTCAAATAGAGAAACTGCCACCCTAAACCAATTGGGCGAGATTGCACTCAAACTTCCAGCAATCCCCCCAAGTAAGCTACCACAATAAACAAGGGAAAGAAGAAAAACTGTTGTCCACTTAGTATAAGATTCATAGTGACGCTCAATTAGATTTTTTACCAATACATACCTCTTACTAAAAGGCAAATCTCCATAACCCAGGTGCTTTAACTTATTGAAAATAGAATGCAAAAGGCTTTCTTGGTTGAGGGGTTTTTCTTGTTTTAGTTCTTTTTGTACCTGAGAGTTAACTTTTGCAGTTCTAAAGTTCGACGGAATGTTAAAAAGAACCACCAGAACTAATAATAAAAATCCTGGTTGAGATATGGCTATCAATCCCAAAATAACTGTACCAAAAATCTTAAACAGAACATCAGTATAAGGAAATCGAGAAAACAGCAATAAATTAGCAATTTGACCTCCATCTAAAGGATAGACAGGAAGTAAATTAAATAAATTCAAACCAATCAACATCCAAGCAGTTTCTGTTACCCAACCAGAGTAACCACCGTTGCGACAAGCGATCGCCAATCCTACACCAAGAATTAATCCTGGTAACGGACCTGCTAGGGAAACCCAAAATTTTTCAGCGAGTGTAGCATCATCTTTACGAGCGGTAGCGACTGCACCTAAAAAAGGTAGAAATAACATAGATGTGTCTTGATAGCCAAAAAGTTTCATGGCTAACAAGTGTCCACCTTCATGAAACAGCAGAACTGCTACAAAAATGATTAAGCTTTGAACTGCAAACAACTTCGTATAACTAGCAATAAACAAACACAAACTTCCCAATAGCAACCAAGTCCGTAATTTACCTCCTAAGAGCCCTTTTTGCTGGAACTCCATCCATTGGAATTGTTCCACTTCCAGTTCTACAGGGATTTCGATTGGAAGAGTCCCATTTGTTTTAGCATGTTGCTTGCGCTGTGCGACCAATCCTGATGCCTTATTAGCACCCTGTACGGTCTTTTTTGTCATTTTTAAAGCAACTAGCCAATGCAATCGAAATAAATCGGAATCCTGAGTAGGTAAGATTTCTTTTTTCTTCAGCAAACAGTCAACGTAATTCTTGACGTATTTTTGAAGAGCTTTAGCAAAAATTTCAGGTGCTAAACTCCAAGGTTGTACCTTAGCAGCTAACTGATTTAATTTATTTTCATGAGCTTGCCATTGAATAGTAGTTTGAGTTGTATATGCATCTTGAATAATGGCATTAGGAGTATCGCCAAAAACACTGTACCCTTTACCATTCATAGTTACAAGTAGGCTTTCATCTCGGAAGAAGGTGAAAAACTCTATATCAAATAGATTAATGGTTTCAGCTGGACGACGAATGCTAACTATAGCATAGGTTTTATACGCTTTGTGATAGAGTAAAAGCTCGCAAGTTGTAGGAGGATCGAGCCTAACCATTGGTTGAACCAGTAAATAACTACATGGTTGAAACCCAAATTCCTTTAATTCTTTTATTGAAGCCTGAAATAGCTGTTTGCGGTATGTTGGTACTGTGTTAGCGTTTTCAAGCTGGTATTTTGGGTATTGGAGCCTTGACTTACGAAGTTGTAAAAAGGTGATAAAGTACGTAAGAACAATCAGCAGGACGTAGATCGCGATCGGGTAGAGCAAGTATTGCATAGCAACCTGAGAGGTTAAACTATACTCAGTGTTCCCAAATTTCAGCATAAAATATCCAGTGCCTGTAAAATTGGGAACAGGATAGAAAAGCTTTGTCCATACGAAGTTGTACAGAAATAGCGATCGCCGTCCAAGAATATTATATACTGATAATATTTAGAGAACAATTTGTCTGGCGGATATCTCCAAAAAAACATGAACTGTCTCGCGATATAAACTCCATTAACTACCAGAGAACCAGACAACAATAAAAGTGTCCGCCAGACAGGAACGAAAAGACTTTCTTACTCTACTGCTTTGACAACTGCCGATGCAACATCAGACATCACTTTTTCGCGAGCTTCTATAGGAGCTTTTGAACCAGCTACAAATACAGCGATCGCAACTCGTTTTCCATTGAGCGAACTCACAATACCAACATCATTTGTAGCAGTACCTGTTCCAACAACATCGGGACCAGTACCAGTCTTATGTGCAATAGACCAATTATTAGGTATTCCTGCTTTCAGACGCTTTGCTCCTGTTGGGGAATCAGTCATAATTTTGAGTAATAAAGCAGTCGATTTTTGAGACAATAACTGATTGGATTGTAACTTAGCCAAAAGGTCAACTATACCTTCAGGAGTGGCAGTATCGCGAGGATCTACAAGATACTTTTCCAAAGCAGATTTTTTAACGCTATCGGGAATCTTTTGTACGGCTTCAGACCATTTTTTTTCATCAGCTAACTCTGGACGAAAATTTGTCAGCCCCACACAATCAGGCTGTAATTGCCGCTCCAACCTATCTACACGGACATCGTGAATTTTCAGCCCACTTAAAATCGCGTTAACTTGTCTAGTTCCACCCACCAACCGCACCAGAACATCAGCAGCCGTATTATCACTAATACCAACAGAACGTTCGAGAAGATTTTGAACCGTAAATTGTTGACTGTTACCCTTAAACTCCCGACTCATCGGACTCCATGGTGGCGAAAGTTCTTGACGAGTGACAGTTATAGGTTGGTTGAGTGCAAGCTTACCGTCATCCACCCGCTTTAAAACTGCGATCGCGATGGGAAGTTTGTACACACTTTGCATAGGGAAACGCTGCTTGCCATTACGAAACCAACTTTTACCAGTCTTCAAATCTAAAACCCCAATCCCAACACTACCTCGAGCAGCCGAGACATCAACACTGTTTAACAGAGCCGCGTTCATCTGTGCTGTAGTCAAAGATTCCCGTGCTAGAAGTGGTAACGACACAGACACCAGCAACACCACTGCCAACGAAAGCAAAAAACGACGTACAAAAACTGAACTCATCCCAAAAAAATCTATCTTCATCAGCGTGCATCCGCTACAGAGTGCGGTTCCATTAAAATAGTACAAGCTAAAGTTCAATAACTTAATATGAATCAAGTTGTCATTGTTGGAGCAGGACCAACTGGTGCAACACTAGCACTCCTCCTAGTCAAACGAGGCATATCAGTCAAACTCATTGAAGCATCGCGTAATTTCCAAAGAGTATTTCGCGGTGAAGGACTGATGCCCAGTGGACTAGATGCCCTAGAACAGATGGAATTACTACCCGTGCTAGAATCCATTCCCCATCGCCCCCTAGACGCTTGGGAATTCTCCATCAACAACCGAACCTTATTTCGAGTGAACGAACCATTAGAACCAGGTAGTAAACCTTGCACCCTCGTTTCACAGCCCGCCCTCCTCGAAAAATTAATTCATCTTGCCAGCACCTATCCCAATTTTGAATTCGTGCAAGGTACAACCGTCAGAGATTTACACTGGAATGACAAACGGGTTTCTGGTGTAAAACTAGGTGACGATCGCTCGTTTTCTGCCGATTTAGTCATTGGGACAGATGGTCGTAATTCCATTGTTCGGAATTGTGCCAAATTAGATCTAGAGCAACAATCTCAAAGCTTTGACATTCTGTGGTTTAAATTAGCAGATAGCCCCCGCTTTAAAACTGAAAATATTTTTTATTCAATTCTTAAAGACACGAATGCATTTGGTTTGTTCCACTCCTCAGAAGGCAATCTCCAAGTAGGCTGGGCGCTACGCGAACGAGATTCCCTAGACTGGAAACACATCGATTGGTCTGTTAAGCTTGCTTCCGCATCACCCCCATGGTTAGCAGAGCATTTTCTGCAAAATGCTCAAACTATTGAACGTCCCGTGTTATTATCCGTTGTCGTTGGGCGCTGTCCGCGCTGGTATGCACCAGGATTATTACTTTTAGGAGACGCCGCACATCCCATGTCACCTATCCGCGCCCAAGGTATTAATACGGCATTACGAGATGTTATTGTTACAGCAAATCATCTCGTTCCCCTGTTGCATTCAGGAGCCGGATATGAAGCAATTGATGCAGCACTGCCACAGATTCAAGCCGAGCGAGAACCAGAGATTGTTAGAGCACAGAAACTTCAAGCTGAGGAAGCACATCTTGCGGAACGACTAGGAAAAAGTGCCTTCCTGAGATGGGGAGCGAGTCAGTTTGCTCCTTTAATTCGCCATCCCGTGCGACAGTCTTGGCTCAAGCGACAGCGCGAGTTGCGTCAAGGCATTAAGCAGGTAAAATTAACTATTTGAAAGAGTTAAAGGATGTCCAAGAAATAAATTATCCATCTTGTGGTACGGGATTGGTGCCCGTCACTCGTAAAGAACGGGCGAGGACGCCCGTACCACAAGAGAAAGTTGGTTATTTTTTTATTTGGAAGTCCCTAAATCTGAAATTTACTATAAACTGTAAAAATGCGAAAACTTTTAGAATCGACTTCTAAGCGTGCCATTCGTTATCTTGAGGAGTTGGAAAGCCGTAACGTTGCTCCTTCAACAGAAGCCGTCATCAACCTTGCTCAGTTTGATGAGCTATTACCGGAGGATTCTACCAATCCAGAACTGGTTCTACAATTACTTGATGAAATTGGCTCTCCTGGAACGATGGCAATGGCAGGATCTCGTTTTTTTGGTTTGGTGACAGGAGGTTCTCTCCCTGTTACTCTAGCAGCAAACTGGTTAGCTGGAGCTTGGGATCAAAATTCTGGGATGGCTCACATCACACCTGCAACTGCTTTTTTGGAACAGGTGGCTCTAGACTGGCTTTTGGATTTACTACATCTACCTTCTGAGTGTGGCGGTGCATTCGTTACAGGAGCAACGGTTGCCAACTTTACAGCACTCGCTGCTGCTCGTCACGCTGTCCTCGATCGCGTTGGTTGGAATGTAGAAGCAGATGGGTTGTTTGGCGCACCACCTATTACAGTCGTAGTGGGAGAAGAAGTGCATCCGAGTTTGCTCAAAGCACTGGGATTATTGGGATTTGGTCGCGATCGAGTGGTAAAAGTACCAGTGGACTCTCAAGGGCGAATGCGTCCGGAGGCGATCCCGTCTGTGACGAGTCCTGCTATTGTTTGCACCCAAGTTGGAAATGTCAATACAGGTGCATGCGATCCCGTGGGGGATATTTGCGAACGTAACCGTACACCAGGAGTGTGGGTACACGTTGATGGTGCGTTCGGACTTTGGGCAGCCGCATGTCCATCTCTAGCTTATCTGACACATGGTGTGGAACAAGCAGATTCTTGGGCAACCGATGCTCATAAGTGGTTGAATGTTCCTTATGATAGTGGGCTGGCATTTGTTCGCAATGCAGATGTTTTAAAAGCATCAATGGCGGTTAGTGCTTCATATTTACCAACTCTTAGCGATCGCCGCAATCCATCTGACTACACACCTGAATTTTCTAGACGCGCCCGTGGTGTTGAAGTTTGGGCTGCATTGCGATCGCTTGGTCGTTCTGGAGTTGCCGATCTCGTTGAACGTACATGCTCTCATGCGAGACATTTTGCCAGAGAGATTCAAGCAGCTGGATATCAGATTCTCAACGATGTAGTGTTAAATCAAGTCTTGGTATCTTTTGGAGATGCAGAAATGACCCTTCGTGCGATCGCACAGATTCAAGCAGAAGGAACTTGTTGGTGTGGGAGTACGGTTTGGCAAGGACAAACAGCGATGCGTATTAGCGTATCCTCTTGGGCAACAACAGATGAAGATGTGGAGCGTAGCATAGCAGCAATATTACATATTGCTAAGAAATAGTCTTACAGGAAAAAACATATGCTAAGTTTCCCTGTCGCCAATCGCCAATCCCTACGCTCGCAATTATTAAATTTTACAGAGCTTTTTTTCGGATTTAGTCAAATTGTATCATCATTACCTTTTGTACGGGGACAAGCACTAAGCACTACGCATAATTACAGATTATTAAAAGTACCCTTGAAGGTAATACCAGAAAAGGGTTTTGTCTGACACCTTAGAAAAAAGGCAGTCAACGTAGTGTGAGTGCCAATAGTGCATAAGCTGATTTCACTGACACCTATAGAAATAAAGACGGGAGTTTTGGAACCTCAAGTAACATTGACGACTTCGAGCTGCAAAGCCTTCTAAAGAAGAAAACATAAACGAGGAGAAGACAATGCAAAGTATTCCATTTCAGTTTAGCCATGGTGGTTACATCAAGGAAGAGGAGGTAACAAGATCTATTGAAGGAACCAACGCGCGAGCGATCGACGTAGAAACAGATTTTGATTACCTTTTTCCAGAACTTGCCAAAGATCCAAACAGCCTACTTCCTGCGACAAACACCAAAGATATCATTGCAAAGCTGAAAGCTTTGGGTGATGCGATGATTGACAGCACTGATTTCAGCGGACCGCTGCCACCACAAGCACCAATTAGCTCCAAGATACCTCCAATTTTTACTTATTTGGGGCAATTTATCGACCATGACATTACTGCCAACACAGATCGCACTGCTAAAAATCTAAAAACTGACATTACTAATGAAGATTTCAAACCTCTGCCACCTAGTACTGTCATTGAGCAACTTAAAAATTTGCGCCGCCCCACCTTCGATCTAGACAGTGTTTATGGTGACGGACCAACCCTAGATCCTTCTCAAACGCCAACGGAAGCAAAAGGTTTCTATCAGGAAAACGACCCTGTTAAACTGAAAGTCGGTCAAGCGACTGATAGTCCTGATATACAAGGAGTTAAAATTCCCCCAGAAGGCGATTTGATGCGCGATTTGCCACGCGGTGAGGACAAGAGAGCCATCATTGGTGATAGCCGTAATGATGAGAATCTGATTGTGGCACAACTCCATGTTGCTTTTCTACGGTTCCATAATGCAGTCGTAGATTGGGTACGGGCTAACGAACCTGAAAATGCTGGAGACAATGTAACTCTGTTCGAGCGATCGCAACAGTTAGTTCGCTGGCACTACCAGTGGTTGGTTATCAATGATTTTCTGAAAACATTAACAGTCAAGGGGACAGTAGATAGTATCCTTACCGGAGGTCTAAAATTTTATAAACCTCGGAATGGAGAACTTTTTATGCCCCTTGAATTCTCCGTTGCAGCTTATCGCTTTGGACATAGTTTGATACGCGGTGCCTATGACCACAATCGTAATTTTACAGACAGACCATTAACGCCACCACCACTGGCTATCTCAACATTTGATTTACTCTTTGTCTTTACAGGAAAAGGAGGTTTCAGAGGTAGTCCGACTCTTCCCTTTAACTGGATTATTGAATGGAATCGTTTTGCTGACAAAGGAAGAGCTTCTATAAGAGGTAGAAACTCAGCACGCAGGATTGACACTCGTTTGACAAAGTTTTTGTCAGATATGCAAAATGAAATCGACCCAAGTAAGACACAAGCAATTAACGACCTTCTCAAGCACCTTGCGAAGCGGAACCTACTACGTGGCTACTTCCTCAGTATTCCTACCGGACAGAGCCTAGCTGATAAACTAGGTGTCAAAAGATTGACAGCCGAAGAACTTCAGCGTCGTAATTCATCACAAATGAATCAAGCCCTCGCACCTTTCCTAGAAAAGACTCCAGCATGGTATTACATTCTTAAAGAGTCTGAAATTCGTGCCAATGGCGACTCTCTGGGTGAAGTTGGTAGCCGCATTGTCGCTGAAACCTTTATTGGTTTGATGAGAAACGATCCATCTTCCTTCCTTAACCAAGATTGGGAACCATCTCAAGGCGTCAAACTACCAAACGGTAAAGAAATTCGCGAAATGGCTGATTTTCTGAAGTTCGCTGGAGTTATGCTGTAACCAGTGACCAGTGACCAGTAAAAATTAATAACAGAGGAGTGGGATAATAAAATGCCACCCTCTTGTTTTTTTATATCCAAAATCTAAAATCCACGCATCGATTAATCCAATTCTTTCTGTGACTCAACAGGAAGCACGATAGGTGGATTGGCATCATCTTGAGATTGATAAGTTGGCGTGTCAATATCTGGAAGAACTACTTTTAAGGCTTGCTTGAGTACTTTCAACGTTACTGGAACCTCACCAATTGGATGTCCATCAATATGAACGGGTAATTTAGCGTTTGAGGAGAGACGAACAGATGCAACTTGGTAAGTTTCAATCTTGGGATTGTAGTTGTATTGTCCCCGACTGATTGACCAAAAATGGCGCACTAGTTCCCACTTACTAAATTGACGGTAAATAGTGACTGTTAGCAAACCGTCATCTACGATCGCATTTGGTGCAACCATAAATGCTGCACCATAATAGGGCATATTTGCGATCGCAACCAATAAAGCTTTAATCTGAAATTCGTTGCGACTAGCTATTTTTCGTCTTAAAAATCTTGGGCTTGGCTTTGGGTGAGTTCTAGCTTCAGCAATGGGACGATCTAACTCAATTGTCAGGAGTTGCGGTTGATAACCCATTGCTAAGCGAAAAGCTTGCAGCATCCGTCCCCATTTTCCACCTTTGATTTCTTCGCCAATAGGAAATAGAGTTGCATCAAGCCCTACCCCGGCTGCTTCTAAAAAGAAATGCTCGTCATTAGCTTGTCCAACATCTATGTTCTGAATTTGCCCTCGACCCAGCACCTGACAGGCTTGAAGAAAATCCATTGGTAAATTTAGGGTTCTAGCTATGTTATTGTAAGTGCCAATTGGTAAAATTCCCAGTGGAATTGGGGCATAAAGCAATCCTTTTGCAACTTCGCTAACTGTACCGTCACCGCCCCCTACGATCACCATATCATAGTAACCTTCTTCAACAACTTTTTGGGCAATGACTGCCGGAGATTCGTCAGGTTTAGTAAATGCTAAGTCAGCGCGAATACCTTCTGCTTCTAGCGCTGTCAAAATATCTGGCAATTTTAGGGGATTAGGTTCATCAGTTCCAGACACCGGATTCATAATTAGACGTGCGTGTTTCATTTGCCCAACTCCAAGGTGCTGTAACATGACCTGTATAAACGATTCTAGCTGATACAGCTGGAATTTTCTCAAGATGCGTTATGGACACAAGTAACAATACAATTCAATTAGACCAGTTTTTGAAGTTAATGGGCGTAACTCCAACTGGAGGGCAAGCAAAACTGATGATTCAGGGTGGTAATGTCAAAGTAAATGGTTCGGTTGAAACTAGGCGGAGACGGCAATTAGTATCGGGTGATGAAGTGACAGTGGGAGAGCAAACCCTTAAAGTGGATTTTAAGAATTTTTGAAGAAACTACAAAAAAATAAATGAGCTTACCATAAATTATTTCATCTTGTAGTATGTGCATCCTGCCCGGAACGCAAAAAATAATTGGGATATATAACAATCCTATTTGATTTGTAAACAAGTAGCGTTGCCTACCAATATTGAATGGTGGGCTACTTATAAAAAACGGGCAGGATGCCCGTACCACAAGAATTGTTTGGATATAGGATATGTGCTCTACAAGAAATTATTAGGATATATTTATTTAGAGGCTTCTCATGTATTGTGACTCAATTTCCAAGGCTTTGTTGATAGCTTGAGGCACTTTCAGAAAGCAAATCGCTATATCCAATTGTTTGAAGAAAAGCGATCGCTATCGGCACAGGGCTATAGTTTTCTAATGCCCAACGCCTTCCTGCTGTGGCAATTTCTTCAAGAATTTCTGGTTGTGCAGCTATTCTATCTACAGATTCTTGTATGTTATCTAAATCTATCCCAATATAATGTTGCCAATTCTTTGGCATTGTAGGTAGAGAAAAACCGTATTTCTCAAAGTCTAGATGAAAAGTTACGCATCCTGCTGCTAATGACTCCCATAATCTCCAGCTATCCCATTGAACAACTGTGTTGGACTTTAATTTCAACTTAGTGAAAACACGCTTTCCAAAACGACTCCCAAAACTCCCAGGATTTTTAAACCAAGAGGGTACAAAAAACCCTCCAAAGGCAGCACATGCGGCTGAATCTTTGAGACGTTTGTAGTAATTTGGGTAGTGGCGTCCACCCGATTGCTTCCAGTGATGATGATGATAAGTGTCTGTTGGCTTTTCATTATCTACATAGTGATGGACGGGCAATATTTTTTCAAGACTTGGGATAACTTGGCTACCAGTAATTTGCCTTACAGAATGGGTATTTGTTGCCCAATGTCTGTAATTGATAAGTAGGTGTCGATCTCTATCTTGAAAGTTAGGTACTTTATCGAGTTCTTGTAAAATACGGTAAGTGAGTCCAAAAGGCCAAGGATAAAAATTTTTGCCATAGTGAAGATGTTTGTTATAATGATTTCTCAATATGAAATCAAACTGCCTAAACTCAGGTCTGTCTATATAAGTGCGATCGCCATCCTCCCCATCTATGTAAACAGTTAAATATTTTCGATTTGGATGAAATAAATTTTTTGGTAAAGGAAGGTTAACAGTGTACCAATTATTTGTAAAAATAACTACAGAACAATCATCGGGGTTAATATTTGGATTGTGACGAATAAGATACTCTTGTTCTGGAGATTCTTGCCAGTAATTGGTATTAGAAAAAAATGGGATACCTAACTCCCTAAAACCCTCGGCTAAGCAAATCAAACAATGCTGTAACTTGTCACCTTCTGGAACGCCCTCTCTTGGATCGCAGTAGAAGTATATTGGTGCTTGAAGTTGTCTCATAATTTTCCTTGGTAGTAGTATTTAACGTTCAAGGATTGACACACTATGTTCCTATTTTTGCATAAAATTACAGTAAGGTGGGTATACTACTCTCTTTCTACTCTAAAATTACCGCGCTTTGTAGGTGGGGCTATGCCCTACAAAGCGCGAATGGTGGGCAGTGCAGTACCCAACGCCAATCCTAGTAGTCACGGGGGAACCCGCGCACTTCGGGTGGCTCCCCTACGTGTTTGAGTAATCAAGATAAGAGCACGCCCAGGAAGTAGTTTTCATTTATCAGTAAATGTCCATACACCATTCCAGTTTTTGGGAACTCCCTTTTCCAACAATATTTTGACTCGTTCTAAATAAAGCGTTGCTGTCTTATCTGAAGGATGGATAGCAAGTACTTTTTCAAAATATGTTTTTGCCAGTTCTAGATCGCTGTTCTTGTAGTACTCCAAACCCCGCTCAAATTCTGGTTGTGTTTGAAGTTTAAGCGCATGGATTTCTTCAATTTCTGCATCTAAGACTTCATAAACTGCGATCGCTTCCGTCCGCCCTTTCACAATTGCTCGATCTAAAAACCGAATGTGATACTTTTCAGGGGTACTCAAATGATGAAGCGCTTGCTCGGAAATTAACAAAGACACGCCATAAAATTTCGTCAGCCCTTCCAAGCGAGCTGTCAGGTTAACATTGTCAGAGAAAGCATCTCCCTGCATCCGGTTTTCTTCACCCACCATACCCAACATCATATGCCCAACGTGAATGCCTATACCTACCTGGAGGGGAAGGTAACCTTTCGCTGCGCGTTCTTTATTGTATTCGTGAACTCGTCGATGTTTGGTAACTCCCGCCGCCACTGCATCATCGGCTCCTTCAGGAAACACAGCCATCATGCCATCACCTAAAAATTTGACAATAATACCGTAGTGAGAGCGAATTTCAGGGCTGACACGTTTGAGATAAGCATTAACAAAGTTAAAATTGTCCTGGGGTGTCATGGTTTCAGAGATGGTTGTGAAGGAGCGAATGTCACTAAACATAACCGCCATGACTTTGCTTACATGGTCGCCCAATTGCACATCTGTAATCGTTTGTTTCCGTAAAAACCGCAAATATTCATGGGGTACAAACCGCCCGTAAGCTTTTAACAAAGACTCTAACTGAGCATTAGCACTAGTTAGCTCTTTTTCTCTTGCTTTAACGATTTTGACCATGTTGGTAAAAACTCTTGCTAATTGTCCGAGTTCATCGCTTCGTTTAGTTACCTCTGCTAGAGCCTCTGGTTGAAAAGCATCTTTTTCTACATCACTAGCAGCAGATGTTACCTTATTTACCTCATCTATATATGCTGCTTGACGTAGAATTTCAGCTTTGAAAAGAGCTTCCGCTTCCAATCGCTTGCGAAAGTTAACGTAAGCTTTTGAGTGATAGCGGATGCGAGCAATCAACTCCATGCGATCGGGTAGTTTGACTAAATAATCATTTGCCCCTAGTTCAAACGCTTTGGCTTTAATCACAGGATCTTCTTTACTAGAAAGCACAATTAGGGGAATATTGCAAGTAGGTGCGTCTTTGGAGCGTAGAAACTTTACTAACAGCAGCCCTTGCATTTGTGGCATAACCAAGTCTTGTAAAATGACGGTTGGTTGGCAATCTTTGGCTACTTTGATTGCTTGGGTCGGATCGTTACAGTAGTGAAACACAATATCCTTTTCGGGAGCCAGCATTCGAGAAATGGCTTCGCCAATGATGGATTGGTCGTCAATAAGTAATACAGTTATTTGCTCGTCCATAAGAATTACTAATTTTAAATTTTGAACCGCAGATGCACGCAGACGAACGCTGATAATATTTTCTATCTGCGTCCATCTGCGTTCATCTGCGGTTGCAATTTTAGATTTTGAATAAGGGTAGACGCGATCGCATCTGGTGATAAAATTTCGACGGCTGCATCTAATTCAACGGCTGCTTTGGGCATTCCATACACCACACAACTTGCTTTGTCTTGGGCGATAGTGTGCCAACCTCGATTTTTCAAAGCGCTTAAACCAACAGCACCGTCTCTTCCCATTCCAGTTAACAGCACAGCCGTTCCCTTGCGCGTCCAGTGTTGAGCGAGACTTTTGAAGAAGACATCAACAGATGGACGGTAAGGGTAATTCACTGGATCTTTTGTGTAACTGAGGGTTAAGTCGGGCTTCAAATAAAGATGGTCGTTCGTACCAGCAACTAGAACTGTTCCCGATTCCAAACGATCGCCTGCAACTGCTAATCTCACAGGTAATGCTGTTTGTTGGTTTAACCACTCTACAAATCCTGCTGAAAAATCGGCATCAACGTGTTGGACGATGGCGATCGCCGTATTAAAATTGGCAGGGAACTTTGACAAAATAGAGGCTAGTGCTTTAGGTCCGCCTGTTGATGACCCGATAGCAATCAAAGAGGTTGCAGACAAGAGATTGCTGCGGCGCTCTAATTGAGGGGAGCGAACAGATGGCTTTGTGTTTGTGGGAGATACTTTTAGTAGTTTGCGGATTCTGGAAATTTTAGTCAATAACTGATTTGCAGTGCGATCGCTTTCTTGACCCAAAACTGGGGTATCAACTGCATCCAATGCACCATAACCCATTGCTTCGTATACTTTGGCGACGTTTTGCTCCGCGCTCACTGTCACAATCAGAACCGCACAGGAAAAGTTTTGCACGATCTGGCGGGTTGCTTCTACCCCATCCATCACGGGCATTACCAAATCCATTAAGATTAAATCTGGTGGATCTTGTTTGCATTTGGCAACTGCTTCGGCTCCATCATGAGCTACCCAGATAACTTGATAATCGGGAACGGTCTGCAAGACTCTTCTGAGTGCTGCTACTGCGATTGCTAGGTCGTTAACGATGGCAATTCTCATACTTAACGACCCACTAAATCTACAACGGCATCAATCAATGTGTTATCATGAAAACTAGTTTTTGTCAAGTAGTAATCGGCACCTGCTTCTAATCCCTGAATGCGGTCTTCCTCGCGGTCTCGGTAGGACATAATGATAACAGGCATTGAGTGCAAGCGGGGATGGCTCTTGATTTGTCGAACGAGTTCAATTCCATTCATGCGTGGCATATCAATATCGCTGATAACTAAGTCGTAATGGTTAGTACGAACAGCACTCCATCCTTCCATACCATTGACAGCGATCTCCACTTGATAACCCCGATTCTCTAATAACTTGCGCTCCATTTCTCGTACCGTGATGGAATCATCAACGACTAAAACTTTCTTACGCTTGTCTGCAATTTCTTCTGCTGTGACAACACCAACTTTGGTAAGCCGTCCCGCATTAAGGATAGCATCCATCGATCGCACCATATCCGACACATCTACAATCAACACTGGCGAACCATCACTGAGTAAGGATGTAGCACTGATATCAGGAACTTTCCCCAACCGTGGATCTAAAGGTCTAACAACCAAATCGTGTTCGCCAAGAAACTTATCGACTACTAATCCATAAGCATCATCGCGATCGCTAACCACAACCACCGAAAGTGCTCCAGACTGAGGTGGAGGTTCGCTAAGTTCTAGAATTTGATGAGCAGCAATCAAACCAATATTTTTCTGATTCATGGTAAAATACTGACGGTTCTCAACATCAGAAATATCAGAACGTTCCACTGTAATGATGTGACCAATTCGAGCCAAAGGAATAGCATAAGGTCTTCCAGAAATTTCAACTAATAGCGTGCGAACAACCGATAGCGTCAAAGGTAATTGAAAGTGGAAACTAGTTCCCAATCCTTTTTGAGAAACAGCACGCACCGTTCCACCGACTTCCTGCGCCATGCTCTTGGCAATATCCAACCCGACACCGCGTCCAGAGATTTCCGTTACTTGTTTTGCCGTTGAAAATCCTGGTAAAAACAGGAACTCCATTAGCTCGCTAATTGAGAGTTGAGCCGCCATTTCAGCCGTTGTTAAGTTTTTATTAATCACTTTCTGGCGCAATTGCTCTGGATCTATACCTTTACCATCGTCAGCAATGGTAATTGCTAACATACCTCCTCGATGAAAAGCTTCCAAACGAATTGTACCTACAGTTGGTTTTCCCACAGCCGCCCGTTCCTCTGGGAGTTCAATCCCGTGATCCACAGCATTTCTGAGAATATGAGTCAGAGGTGCTTCCAGTTTTTTAAGAATGTCGCGATCCACCGATGTTGCTTTTCCAACAATATCTAAATTCACTTGCTTGTTCAGTTTGCGTGCTAAATTGCGAATCATAGGTGGAAAGCTCTGTACGCCATCAGCAAAAGGGCGCATGTGAGAAGTAATGACTTCTCGGTAGAGACGATCTGATAAGTTAGCAGTTCGTTGAGCATAAAGTTCGAGTTCGTTCAGGCGATCGCTCAAAAAATCAAGACACTCTTGCTCCCGGTGTCGCGCCTCCTCCAGGTACTCCTTCCCATCTTGATGATATGCTCCCCTATCAAGAGCATCTTGCAAATGTTCCAAAGTTCTAGAAAGTTCAACCAAACGCCATTTGAGAGACATCATAGAATCAGCATGAGGTTGCAACCAGTTTGCTTCAATCAATGACTCCCCAGCCAAACCCATAATGCGGTTCAAGTTTTCAGCACTAACCCGCACCACCCTGTCTTGAACAGCAACCTGTTCGGATGCAGAACTCGAAGGATCTGCCAATTCCGAACGTTGAACCATTACTTGAGTTGGTGGTGGAGATTGATTAACCACAACAAGCGCTGAATCGGGATTTGATTCAGGTTTAATTTCGCTTAAAGTTTTTGGTTCAGAGGAAACAGGGACAGGAACACTAGAAGATACAGAAGACAGAGAAATTCCTTTCTCCTCCCTTGGTAAAGGTGCAGATTCAGGATTTAAAATTGTCGCTACAGATGCTCGCGTCTGTTCAAAAGCTACTTTATTATTATTTAGCCATTGAGGTAAATCTGCATTACTCACCAGGCTAATACCTTGCAATAAATCCACTGCTTGAAGCAGTACATCAACTTGGTTAGAATCTAAAGTAATAGTTTTATTTTGCGCCGCAACAAAACAATCCTCCATGACATGAGCCAAGTTGACCACCGCATCCAGTGAAACGATTCAAGCAGACCCCTTAATAGAGTGAGCAGCTCGCATTAACGTTTCCAAAGCTTGTGCAGAGCGAGGGTTACTTTCCAGTGCTAACAGCCCATCATTCATGACAGCAATCTGCGCTTCTGCTTCCAAGCGAAACAGATCCATCATAGAACCATCATCATCCCTCGACAGGGCATTCACAGAATGAATTGCATCCGATTGTGCTATAGGCAGTTGTGGTACGGGCGTCTCGCCCGTCAGTACATTTACAGAATGAATTTCATCTAATTGTGCTACAAGTAATTGTGGTACGGGCGTCTCGCCCGTCAGTACATTTACAGAATGAATTTCATCTAATTGTGCTACAGGCAATTGTGGTACGGGCGTCTCGCCCGTCAGTTCATTCACAGAGTGAATTGCATCCGATTGTGCTACAAGTAATTGTGGAACGGGCGTCTCGCCCGTCACTGCATTCATAGAAGAAATATTATCTAACTGTGCTACAGGCATCTCGCCCGTCACTACATTCCCACTCAGTAAAATTGAAATAGCTTTCTGAGTTGTAGCTAAATCCCAAGAATAATCAGAGAGCCATTGCTCAAAATCTCTATCTACTGCTTTACTCATACTCAAGAGCAAATCGCTAGCATGAAGTAAAAGCTCGATCTGCTCTTCACCCAAAGTAACAGTTTTGTTCTGAGCAGCCAAAAAACACTGCTTCAAAGCTTCCGCCAGGTTAGAAGCAACCTCCAAGTCCACAAGCCGAGCAGTTCCCCATACCGAATGAGCTGCTTGAGTTGCCCGTTCCAATTCTGTCATAGAGAAAGGCTGCGTTCTCAGTACCCCAAGAGTTTCCCGAAAGATTGTAACCTGAGTTTGGATCTCCTGACGAAATAAATCGATTATGGAGTATTCATTCATATATATCAAATAAATATTAAATTAATAATGACTGTTCCTAGTTGCTAGCCCGAAACGATTTTTCCTCTCTCGTTCCCAGGTTCTACCTGGGAACGAGGTGATATCCCTACAAAATTTTGTGATTGAGAGTGTAAAACAACAATTCAGAGTCAAGATAATTCACTTTTTCTCCCTGCCAATGAATAATCCCCTTGGTATAAGCTTGAGCAGCTTTAGTAATTACAACAGGAGCATCCCGTAATTCTTGAGAGTGAAAGCGGTAAATTCCATGAACTTCATCAACAGGAAAAACCCATTTGTTGTTCCCTTGTCCTGCAACAATCATTCGTTTTGTATTGTTGGAGGAAGAAGAAATCTCCTCTGTTGGTTGCAGATTCAACAGATAACTCAGGGAAGCACAAAGCAACGTTTCTCCGCGAATATTAACCAGCCCTAAAAATAACTCATTGCTACGATGAGGCAAAGGTTGAATTACGCATGGGTGAGTCACTTCTTGCAAAATTCCCACAGGAAAAGCCAATCGGGCGTTGCATAATATAGGGAGGAATTGAGGTGTTATACTATGCATTGTCCACACTGTGAGTCTACTCAGATTAGAAA
>NZ_BAACAP010000207.1:0-79471 GCF_045865695.1 Scytonema hankhaensis NUACC26 | reverse complement strand
GACATCCTCAACCGCGCTAACCTCGGTATGGAAGTAATGCACGAGCGCAACGCTCACAACTTCCCTCTCGACTTGGCAGCAGTTGAAGCTCCTGCAATCAACGGCTAATTAATCAAGCAAAGGCGGGATAATATCCCGTCTTGACAAGAGAGGAAGCGTCCTTCACAAGAGGGGCGCTTTTTGGTTTATATAGAGTAGCAAATGAGGAGTCAGACCCTCCATCTCGTTCCATCTCGTTCCCAGGCTCCGCCTGGGAATGCCTTTGAGCGGAGGCAGAGCCTCCTGTTCTTATAAAGCGAGGCTGAGCCTCGCTGTATACGTCCCCAGCCAGAGGCTGGGAACGAGAGAGTACAAATGCACTCGCGGTCTGCATCCCCAGCCTCTGGCTGGGAACGAGAGACGAGAGAGTACTCAACAACGCTGTAATTCAACAGTTAAAGACCGAAGTTGGGATGATTTGGGAGGAAGTAGTGCCGAAGTGCCATTACGACAAGCAATTTCCAAATCGTAAGGAATATTAGTACAAGGTTCTAGTACGAGCACGTAATGATTCTGCCACCCGCCAAAACTAGCAAACACCCAAACATACGGAAAATCAACAGTATCAAAACTCATGAGCAAAGTGGAAGCCGATCGCAGATTGCGAATTCCGCATTGCCCTGTAGCTAATTGAGAACTATAATAGAATTCTTGTAATTGCGACGATCGTGGCGGAATCTGCTGTAAGTTAACTTCACTGCCATTGACTGCAAAGGCTTTTGGGAAACAAGTTTTTTCTTGACGACCTATAATTTTACTAAATTCTAAAACTGCTGGTTCAATAAAGCAATCTGGAAGAAGAACTTCATCTCCCTCTTCAATCGCTATAGCAGCGTGCTGCTTAAATAAAAACGGAATAGTTTCTTCCGACTGGTTCTTAAACAAATAATTTATTGTTGCTTTTGCTCGCTCTTCATCAAGGGTAATGGTTTTTTCTACCTGCACTGGTACTGTTTGACAAGTAAGCGCCATTTTGACACTTACCTCAGATTGTTCCAACAACTCCCACGCTTGCGACCATAACTCACCATGATCCACTAGGTTTCGATTCTGGAATACACCTGCTGCATCATTGGGAAAAATTTCATCCCAACCACCTGTCCAATTACCATCAAAAGATGCACCCACCTCAAGCTTACGGGATACTTGTGGTTCGTAATTTGAAGGATGCCACAACCACTCTTTTCCTGTTTTCAGGTCTTGTAGCCGATCGATGCGACCACCAAGATCGGGTCGAATGGAAAGTAGAAAAGTGAGTATTGCGCTCGTTACGATGAAGCACAGTAAAAACACGGTTAAGTAAAAGAAAACCTTTTTACTTTACGTAAATTATGTAATAAAAGCTTATTTAATAAATAAAAAGAAAAAGTATAAACATCGTTATGAAAGAGCTAAAGTTTTGTTAAGATGCTTATGCTAGTATTTCATCGCCGAAAAACGTTGAGTGAGGTGTGAAGACACCTATCAGTACTAGCACCATCGAGTTCAAAAGTTCGGACAATGAGCAGCTACATTTTCTTTAACGATGCCCTTCGGATACTTGTAAACGCCTTCTTGGCTTCTGTGTTCTTACTTATTGCTGTTTCCGGTGTAGGTTTGGCAATCGTCGAAACCATTGAAAAATCCGGCGATAAGCCGGAGGCTTAACGGAGTACAGCCGTATTGCATAGACAAGAAGCGATTGCATTAGGATTGTTTTCCCTAAATTTGATACCAACACCCTCACCGTGTCTTAGACGTTTTACTCCCTTTAGCGAAAAGTTGGCTTTTTGTCAAGCAAAATTTAGTAGAAGTGTTCGTTTGTGAAAAATCTTGGGAACACTAAAGGACAAGAGTCTCATAGCACTGCACTATCCACCGACAGCAATCCAAGCACGGGTAAATGCACTGCTGATGAGACACCAATTAGGGAGTAAACAAAAATGGGTCTATTTGACAAAGTGTTTGGTACGCAAAGCCAAGTCTACGAAATCCTGACACCAGCAGAAGCTTTTGCTGCTATCACCTTGGCTGCAACTGCCTCAGATGGGTATCTTTCTGACGAGGAGGCTCGTAGTATTTCTGCTACACTGTCTCGGATGAAGCTATTCAGAAGTTATTCCAATGATGTTATCAACAGGATGTTCGACAAGCTTCTTGGTGTTCTTAGAAGAGAAGGTTTAGATACTTTGTTTAACTTAGCAAAGGAATCTTTACCCTATGACTTGAAAGAAGCCGCCTTTGCAGTCGCTGCGGATTTGGTGCTAGCAGACGGTATCGTAACGCGAGAAGAGCAGGATTTCTTGAACGATTTGTGTTATGCTTTGGACATTTCTCGTAACATCGCTACTCAGATAGTGGAAGTGATGGTGATTAAAAACAGGGGCTAATGCTTTTTTATATAAGGAGTAGGGAGTAGGAATATTCATAACAACCGAAACTCGTATTAACTTATTTCAATAAACTTTTATACATTAGGTTTGCTAAAAGCGATTGGACTTTTTTGGTTATATATCAATCCTAAATCATTTATAAACAATTTTAGGTAATGTAGGGGAGCCACCCGAAGTAGGCGGGTCCCCCCGTGACTGCTAGGAGTAGCGTTGGGCATTGCCTACTCCCAAGTCTTATAGGATTGCTATATACTTTTAGCGAAACATAAAATAGTACAATCGCTAAAATTCGTTTACGCAAAAAAGAAATTCCTCAATATTCAAATTTCCTACCTTAGAGGATGTTTGTCAAGTATACCGTTATATCACGATCCCCCCTAGCCCACGCCAGTCGCTGTGAGTTCGGGAGACCCTCCGGAGAGCGCTGGCTCCCCTTAAAAAGGGGGGAAAATACTCTTACAAGTCCCCCTTTTTAAGGGGATTTAGGGGGATCTTGGATGTCTTGCTACTGATGAAAGGACTTTTAAAACATCCTCTTAGAGTACAAAAATTCAGTGGTCACTAGTCATTGGTCACTGTTTACTGGTCACTGGTCACTGTTTACTGTTCACTGTTAAAATTTCCGGGCAGTTCCAGATAACTTAGAACAGTATTAACATTTAAGGAATCTTGTCCGTTTATGGACAAGGTGTACTCTAAATACAGCCACGAAGATTAAAATTTAGAATTATGTCTTTTTCCGTCACTTTAAGCCAATTAGTTAAAACTCTTTCTGCCCAATCCGTTAATTTATCTGAAAAAGAGCTAGTACAATCCAGCAACGGTATACAAACGGATAGCCGTATTCTCAAGCCAGGTGAAATATTTGTGGCTTTGCGCGGTGAGAAATTTGATGGGCATGAATTTATTCAAACGGCGATCGCCAATGGTGCAATGGCTGCTATTGTCGATTATAAATATGAGAGTACCGAATTTCCTATTTTGCAAGTCAATGATACGCTTGAGGCTTACCAGAAAATTGGTAGATGGTGGCGAGATCGGTTTCAAATTCCAGTCATTGGGGTTACGGGTTCTGTAGGTAAAACAACTACTAAGGAACTCATTGCTGCTGTTTTGGCGACAAAAGGAAAAGTCCTCAAAACCTATGGCAATTACAATAATGAAATTGGAGTGCCGAAGACTTTACTGCAACTGACAACAGAACATGATTTTGCAGTGATTGAAATGGCGATGCGTGGTCAAGGACAAATTGCCGATCTCACTCACATAGCAAATCCTACAATTGGAGTGATTACCAATGTTGGCACAGCACACATTGAGCTTTTGGGTTCGGAAGAGGCGATCGCGCAAGCAAAATGCGAGTTACTTGCAGAAATGCCTAAAGACAGTGTAGCAATTCTCAACCACGATTGTCCGCTATTAATTGAAACGGCAGCGAAAGTATGGCAAGGAAAAGTTATAACTTACGGTTTGTCTGGTGGCGATCTTCAAGGCAGACTCGTTGATAGCGAAACTGTTGAAGTGGCTGGGATACAGTTACCCTTACCTTTACCCGGACGCCACAATGCAACCAACTTTCTGGCAGCTTTAGCAGTCGCACAAGAGCTAGATATCGATCGCTCATTTTTAGAAGCAGGCGTGACGGTGGATATGCCAGGAGGGCGATCGCAACGTTTTACTTTATCCAACGATGTCGTTATATTAGACGAAACATATAATGCTGCACCAGAAGCTATGCAAGCAGCATTAAACTTACTAGCAGAAACCCCAGGACATCGACGTATTGCCGTACTTGGTGCAATGAAAGAATTGGGAGAGCGATCGCACCACACCCACCAAAAAGTAGGAGAGACAGTGCGAAAGTTAAACTTAGACGCTTTGCTGGTTTTGGTGGATGGAAAAGATGCCCAAGCCATAGCCGAGAGTGCAGAAGGTATACCCTGTGAATGCTTTTCAAATCATGGAGACTTGGTAGCTAGGTTAAAGACGTTTGTACGAGAGGGCGATCGAATTCTTTTTAAAGCAGCACACTCTATAGGATTGGATAAGGTTGTCAGTCAGTTTCGGACAGAGTTTAACAGTGACTAGTGACTAGTGACCACCTGACCAGTGACGGTAGATTCAAGTCATCTAGTAGGTAGGGCTATGCCGCACAAAAGCTGAAAAAGTTTTCGTAGGGCTATGCCGCACAAAAGCTGAAAAAGTTTTCAGTGACTCTCCATATTTGATTAATTTTCTACGCTCGTCCCAATACTTGATGTGTTAAAATCGCCATCGTTTTGTAACAATCAAGCAATATATTGTTTACTAAAACTTGTCTTTCATGAAAGTTTCACTAAGTTGACATCGGATTGCAAAAGGTATTGAAAAACTCCTGTTATATTTATTCTGGAAAATGCATTGTGTAGAAATTTGACGATTTCTTAAGATAGTCAAATTCGTACCACTTTATTAACTAAAAAACTTGCTATGAAGAAAATTAGCAGACGTGAAGCGCTGAAAATGGCAGCGCTTGCAGGGGGTGCTGTTTTGATTCCCATAGGGCTTCAAAACCGAGGCTATGCTCAGTTTGGTGGAGGCGTTGTGCCGTTTACACTTCCTTTTCGCAGACCACCATTGTTAAATCCAGTCCGTAAGGATTCAACAACTGATTACTACCAAATCATAATGCGGAAGTCTCAAGTAGAGATTTTACCAGGACGCACTACGGAGATTTGGGGCTACAATGGCGTATTTCCTGGACCTTTAATTAGACAATCTAAGGGTCGGCGATCGGTTGTACGATTTATCAACGAGCTTGATGTCAACACAGCTATTCACTTACATGGAATGGAATCTCCACCTCAGTATGATGGATACGCTACAGACGGCATTCTTCGAGGGTATTACAAAGATTACGTCTATCCCAATAATCTTGCTGCTACTTATTGGTATCACGACCACGGGCATGGTCAGACTACCCGAAACGTGTATATGGGGTTAGCAGGTATGTATATAGTCCAAGATAATGAAGAGCTTGCATTGCAACTTCCTCAGGGAGATTATGATGTGCCTCTGATCGTTCAGGATAGACGATTCACGTCTACTGGTTTGTTCGATTTAAATACTAACAATCAGACGAATGTGATGGACGATGTAATACTCGTCAATGGTGTACCTTGGCCTTATATGCAGGTGGCTAATCGCAAATATCGTTTTCGAGTGTTAAATGCATCAAGTTCCCGTAGTTACAGATTCACTCTCAGTACAGGAGATAACTTGATTGCGATCGGTACTGATGGTGGTTTAATGGCATCACCAGTCAATACTCAAGAACTACGTATTGCACCAGGAGAACGGTACGAAGTTATTATTGATTTTTCTAAATATCCTATAGGAACTCAAGTAGAACTACGAAATCTTCCACTACCTAGTAATACTGAATCTCCAAATACAGACAGAATTATGCGTTTTGATGTAGTGCGAGCGGAAACAGATAATAGCTCTGTTCCTAACGTACTACGCAATATTGAATTGATTCCTGAATCTGCTGCCGTGCGAACCCGCGACTTCGTTCTTGACCAGATAAATGGAAGATGGGTCATGAATAATAATGGGTGGGACGTCAATAGAATTGACTTCAACATACCATCGAATGATGTGGAAATTTGGAGATTTCTTCACCCTGTAAATGTTGGGATTCATCCCATGCATTTGCACGGTATAAAACTTCAAATGCTCGATCGCAATGGTCAACCGCCTCTGCCATACGAGCGAGGCTGGAAAGATGTGTTTTACGTTGGTGAAGCTGAGACAGTGCGAGTTATTGGGAGATTTGGTTCGCAGGCAGGTAGGTTTATGTACCATTGCCACAATACGGTTCACGAAGACTTTGCCATGATGAGTCAGTTTGATATGGGACAAGGTGGGGTAAATCCAACATCAGCCCGAGCCAAACCTCTTCCCGCACCACCACTCTAACAATGACGTTTTGACTTTGCTCTATATTCCATAACAAACACTCATGCAGCCAACTGAAACACAAACGCTTGATGTAGCAAGTATTAAAGCATTACACATCAGCCGCGTCTCCGGAGGTCAGGGAGGTAATCAGGGGAATACTAGTTCCTCCAGTCCTGATATTTCGGCTGATGGGCGTTATATCGCCTTTCGTTCTGATGCTAGTAATTTAGTAGCCAATGACACTAATAACTTTAGTGATGTGTTCGTCTACGATACTCAGACAGGTACAACTAGACGTGTTTCCATCGGAACAGGAGGCATTGAGGGAAATAACTTTGTCAATGGAAATCCCAGTATCTCAGCAGATGGAAACTATATCGTATTTGAATCCTTTGCTAGCAACTTAGTAGCAAATGACACTAATGACTTTAGCGATATTTTTATTCACGACAGTTTAACAGGAAGCACTAGACTGGTTTCGATAAATTCGCAAGGCGACCAAGGGAACGATGTATCTTCATCTCCTGTTATTTCTTCAAATGGACGTTACGTAGCATTTGAATCCTATGCAAGTAATTTAGTAGCAAATAATACAAATGGATTCAATAATATTTTTGTCCGCGACACTCTCACAGGTACTACCCGTCTTATTTCTCTAAGTTCAACAGGCAATGAAGGGAACAACTCATCTTTCTCTCCCGCAATTTCAGCAGATGGGCGTTATGTAACGTTTGATTCATTTGCTAGTAATTTAGTAGCTAATGATACAAATAACAATCGTGATGTCTTTGTTTACGACACTCAGACAAGTACCACCAGCCGTATTTCAGTTAGTTCAACTGGTGTAGAGGGGAATAACTTCTCCTACAATCCTGTTATCTCAGGTTCGGGACGCTATATTGTGTTTGAGTCATTGGCTAGTAATTTAGTAGCTAATGATACTAATAATGCTTCCGATATCTTCATCTACGATATTCAAACAAGCACGACTCGACGCATTTCTGTAGATTCGCAAGGCAATCAAGGGAACGATGCATCCTCTTCTCCTGCTATCTCAACGGATGGACGCTATGTGACATTTAGTTCATCTGCTAGCAATCTAGTAGTTAATGATACTAATAATGCTATAGACATCTTTATTTACGATACACAGACAAATATAACTAAACTCTTGACAGTGGACTCACAGGGCAATCAAGGAAATAACTCTTCCTACAACCCTGCTATATCCGCAAATGGAAATTATATAGTGTTTGAGACAGATGCCAGCAATTTAGTAACAGGAGATACTAATGACAGTCGTGACATTTTTGTCTACGACAATCTACCTATTGTAGGTATTGCAGCCATCGATCCATCAGCTAGCGAATCTGGTGACGTAGGTATTTTTCGCATCGGTCGCTCTGGCGATATCAGTTCGCCACTTCAAGTCAATTATACCATTTCTGGTACGGCAACTAATGGAACTGATTTCAGCCCAACCCTTACGGGTACGGCAATTATTGACGCCAATCAATCTTTTGTAGATGTTGCGATCGTACCAGTTAACGATAATCTCTTTAACGAAAGCGATGAAACTCTCATCCTAACTTTGGTAGAGGCACAAAATTACAATCTAGGTTTATCCAACACCTCTGCCACAGTCACCATTATTAACAATGGCAATCAAGCTCCAACCAATTTAGCATTGAGTGCCACTAGCATAAATGAAAATGTTCCTGTAGGAACAGAAATTGGCACTTTCAGCACCACAGACCCAGATACAATTGACCAGTTCACTTACAGCTTTGTAGCAGGGGATGGAGATGCTGATAATAATCTCTTCACGATTAACAGTAACAAACTACTGATTAATAGCTCTCCTGATTTTGAAAGCAAATCAAGTTATAAACTCCGTATTCGTACCACTGATAAAGGCGGACTCTTCCTCGACAAAGCGTTCACCATTAGTGTCAATGACATCAATGAATCTCCAACCAACTCAGGAGCGAATCCTACTCCCGGAGGGTCTACAAACAACCAACCCATTGATAGCAACGTTAACAAACCTACTCCACCAACTATAAAGCCGACAACTTCTGAGTTAACCAAAATTGCTTTTGATATCTTCACTCTCAAAGGTCAAAATAGCAGCAATCAAGCCAAGATTTCAGTTAAACTGACAGGACACAATTCTCAACGGGTCAACGAACTAGGAGTATTTACCGTTGACGATGCACAAGGTCGAATCAACGGTATTGCACCTGACTCTGCGGGTTACACCGAAGCTGCATTAAACCGATCTCAAGTAATTTTTTCTGCTCTTGCCAAAACCCCAAATGGATTTAATGCCGATCTGACACGCAAGTTAGTTTTTAACTCAGATGCTAACTTAAGATTTTATTTAGTCAGCGATAGCACAACAGACACTGTAATTTCTGATAATACCTCTTTATCAAAAATCGTGTTTCCATCTACCACAAATTTCCAAGTTGAAAGCTTGAATAATGGAGAGTTTTCTCTAGCTTGGAAAGACCCATCGACTCAAAATAGTAACTTTGATGATTTTGCGGTCAGAGTGAAAGCCACAGATGAAGATATTGCTTTGGGAACTAATTTGCAAGGCAAAGTGCAAAACGAACTCATCGACTTACGACAAGTTAACACTCAAGTCAAAGCTGACTTTATTCTTAACAGAGAAGCTATTTTCAATAACTTTATTGGCTTCTATAAAATAGCAGATGATAAGGGTGGGATTGACACAAATGGCGATGGCATTACTGATTTGCGTCCTGGAGACACTAGTTACGCGCAAGCTGCTGTGAGCGGACGTGTTGGCGGTCTTGACTTGACAGTAAACAACAAAGCAACAGCAAATTTCACTGGAACTTTCAACGGCGGTTTGCTGTATGCCCCATTTATCATCATCAACAATACCCCCGATGCACTCTTAGATAATAATCCTAATAACGACCCACAAGTTTACTTTCCATTCTTAGGTGCTAACTCTGACAAAACAGATCACATTCGTTTATTAGGGGATAACATTTTTGGTTTTGAGGATCTTGTTAATGGTGGTGATAAGGATTATAACGACATGACCGTTCAAATTAAGTTGAGTTATGCTTGATAAGTAAGTTGGCATAATTGAAGTTAGGGATTTCTAAGAAATAAATTATCCAAGCTTGTGGTACGGGCTTCAAGCCCGCTACTAGTATTGGGTGGGGCTATGCCCTACATTCACTATTAGTGGGCAGTAGGGTGGGTAATGCCCACCATTGCCTACCCAAAATATACTATCTTTTTTTCTGAGTCAGCTTACTAAATATTCGCTGAGTATTTAATGCAATCAAACGCATTTTTGTCAAATCTTTAATTCTAGAAGAATACTGCATTTTGCAATCGTAAAAATTATTTAAATTGTCAAGAATAACCTTCAAACGTTGAAGAATATTATCCGTTCTATATTCAGTCAAAAACTCTTCTGACAAATTGGAAGGTTTCCAAGATTTCAAAACTTTTAAAATACGTTGAACATCATACTCTCTTGAATAACCAGCTATTTTATAGCAATTGAATGCAGGATCTAAATAATCAGATAATCCACCATTAATACTAGAAAATACCTGACAACCACAAGCTAGTGCTTCCATGGGTTGAAGACCAAACCCTTCACTTACACCCTGTATCGCCCAATATTCTGCGGAATCATAGAGATAAACTTTAGCTCGATTAAATAAACCAGCTATGTCCTCAACATAGGAATTGACTATTGTTACCTGACATTGTTGTTGCAAATCCGGAATCAGTTCCTGAAGTAGATATTTAGAAGATTTACGCACTTGAATTAAAACATCGATATCTCTTTCCAGGTTAAAATTTTGAAATTCATCAGAAATTTGATTCGGCAAATAATAAATTAGGGAATGCGGAGCTTGTTGTCCCCAATATCCTAAAGTATTTCGACTAACAGAAATGATGGGAATACTTGAAGGCAAACTAAAGCCATAACCCGAACTATGGGCGTGATAGACGACATTATATTGCTTGAGCTTTGCCACAAGTCGAGGTACATCAAATCCCCAACTAACAACAAAAATGATATCATCTAAATTTTTTTCTCTCAATACATCATCTAGAAAAAGCTTGTCTTTTTCCCTTTGACGATAAGTCACAACATCAGCACTACAAATTTGCTGTGTCAGGTTTAATGTTTTTAACTCAGCCCACAATCCTCCGCACGCAAATTTACCATACGTTCCAGGCAGTAAAAAATAGAGTTTTCGCATAACTGGTCACTGGTCACTGGTCACTGGTCACTGGTCACTGCTATTCTAATCTCTCCATCGCACTTTAATAAAATGTGCATCGCGTCCCCAAACATCTCGCGTGCGAGTAATACTGTCGATTTCTAAATTGAAAGGAATGGAAGTTGTCAGGTATCGCTGTACTGAAGCGCCTACGTCAGGTGCAAGTTCGCAAGCTGTGGTTGCTGCTAACCCCAAACCTATCAGTTGCTCAATTGGTCCTCGTGGTAATAGTAGATGCATTCCCACAGCTAACCCAGCTGTTAGAATCATCGCTACTGAAACATTTGTACCACAACGAGGATGCACGGCTAAATCTCCTTCACCATGAGTCAGGCGGTGTAAAGCAAGCATTGCCGCACGTCGTAAATCGCTAATGTTTACCTCTCCATACAGATAAAATCCTTTCTCTGTAGATAAACCACCCAATAGTTCGTTGTCAACTTGAACGGGACTCGTCGCTCTAGCAAAAGGAGTATAAGCATTTTTTGCTCCGCTTAGAACCCAAACGGTCGCGTGTTCCAAAGCATGAACTTGCCGCAACGTCAGAATTTCTTTCAACCCAGGAACAAATGATAAATGCTTGACTAAATCGGCATCTTGCAGTGGAGGGGCTGTTGTAATATCAAAATTAAAGAAGTTAAACGTGGAAGAAGTATCCATAGCAACACTGCTCTTGTGACTGTAGAGCAACATAGATTTCTTTTAAATGTAACGTTTCAGTCTCTAGATTGTTGCTAATTTTTGTTGACTATATAAATTTCCTGCTGTTTACTGTGGGCAAAAATTGTAACAGAGATGCTACTGTATGTGAAGCGAGAAACCCCGTTCATGCCAAAACATGAGCGGGGTTGTTCGTGGAAAAGCACAAGTGTAGTTAATCTGTTACTAGTTAGATACAGGTGGAGTAACCAGTCGCCAATCGCCAGTCGCATTTTTTTATTTGTTATAATGTATAAAAATACACAATAACTACTTAAGTTTACCTTTGCCTGACTTGATATTCAAGATTTATGCCTTTAAATCTAAATTGTGAGGAGGAAACTATAAGCAATCCGTCAAAATTAGCTTGACAGAATGCTAGACATTGGTTGAGTTTGCTGAACTTGTTGCATCATTGTTGAAGTTAGGCAGAGGACAGCAATTTACATCATTCAAGCAGACTTTGCCCCAGTGTAATGCCCAACGGACAAGAGCTACTCGGTTGTCTGTGCCTGTCTTGGTGAGAATATTACTGATATGGTTATCAACTGTACGCTTGCTTATTTCTAACTTCGCTGCTATCTCTTGGTTAGTTAAGCCAGCAGCCACTAAATCAATAATTTGCAGTTCTCTGTCTGATAGACTAACAGGGGTCTGAGACTCGCCACCAGCCATGAGTTTTTTCCTTTTTAGTATATGTACTTAATCACTCTTTTTCATTCTAGAAGATTCTTTTGGCAGTAGATGCTTAAAGTATAAGCAGAAATACTATTTTTATAAGGAAAACGGCTGAAAACCCTTGAGGCTAAGGTTCGTAGCACGGCATAGAACCTCAACCGTCCTTAAGGCAAGGGATGAAAGCCCTTCGGGTTCGCCAATGCAAGCGAGACGGAAACCGACTCGCAAGCGTGAACTCACCGCTCTTCCCCCTTCAGGGTGCAGTGTCGTTTTGTTTTTTTGGTTCCGGTAACGAGTCTATCCATTCATCGATAAGGCTTGACATTGTTCTATCTAATTGAACAGACAATAAGAGTAACTTATGATATCTACGTTCTGTTAATCGAAAACTTAATCGTTTGTTTTTCATAAATGTCGAACAAAGGCTATACATTTATGTTAATTTAAATTGAGTTAAACAACTAAGGAGATGTTTGCACTGGCTAAAACTAAAAAAGACAAAAAGACTGAGCCTTTAATGGAGGGGCAGAAGGGAGGAAAGAATGGCAAAACCTACGTAGTCTTGAGGGAGGAGGGGAGAGAAAATCACAAAATTTATTGTATTAAATATTATTTTTTTTAAGTATATTTACGTAAAAATGAAATTGAAAATGCTGTCGCCTACTAGTACTTAAAATTAAGTTTGGTAACAAAGATTGCTATTTAATTGTATGAACGATCGCGAATAAATTGCCAGAAATGTTGTAATTTTATACTGGAAATTCCTAAGCCAAATTCCAAAATTCGATGAGTAATCCCCGTGTTTTGTGCCTGGGTGAAGTTTTGTTTGACCGATTGGCTGACCAATTGGGGCGAAAGCTAGAAGAGGTTGAGTCTTGGACCGCTTATCCTGGAGGAGCACCCGCTAACGTAGCTTGTGCTTTAGTGAAGTTGGGAACATCTTCAGGATTTATCGGTTGTGTGGGTGAGGACGCACCAGGCAATGAACTGGTAGAACTGTTTGAAAAAGTGGGCGTAGATACAACGGGCATACAACGTCATCCCACAGCCCCAACAAGGCAAGTTAATGTTGTCCGCTCGCTAGAAGGCGATCGCACTTTTGCTGGCTTTAAAGACTTTGAAACCACAGAGTTTGCCGACACTTATCTAAAAGCTGACAAATTACCAAGAGAGTTATTTGAAGCAACAGATTTTCTCGTGTTAGGAACTTTGGAGTTAGCTTATCCTGACAGCGGACAAGCTATTTACCGTGCCTTGGAGCTAGCAGAACAGTATGATGTCAAAATTCTTCTAGATATCAATTGGCGTCCCGTGTTCTGGACTAATCCCGATATAGCTCCTCAAAAAATTCAAGAATTATTTAAACAAGTCGATTTTCTCAAATTGTCTAAAGAAGAAGCAGAATGGCTATTTGATACAGCTGATGCTGGTGCAATTACTTACCGTCTCGATTCGGTTGAAGGAGTTTTGATCACAGATGGAGAAAACGGCTGTGCTTATTGCCTTGGTGAAAATGAAGGCAAACTCCCAGCTTTTTCCGTCCCTGTTGTTGATACAACTGGTGCTGGAGATAGTTTTGTCGCTGGCTTCATCCACCAAGTACTCACTCACGGTATCCAAAGCTTAAACGATGGAGAAACTGTCAAAAAGATCGTGACTTATGCCAGTGCAACAGGAGCATTAACAACGATGAAAGCAGGCGCGATCGCATCTCAACCCACTGTAGCTGAAGTCGAAGCTTTTCTCGCCTCTCACTCCATCTAAGGGACTTCCAAATAAAAAATATCCAGCTTTCTCTTGTGGTGTGGGCTTCTAGCCAGCTACTAGCACGGGACGGGCGAGGACGCCCGTTCCACAAGATGTATAATTTATTTCTTAGCAGTCCCTAACTAACTTAACAGTTATCAAACTCTATATGTTAACCAACCGACTCCATCAACAAATACAATTCATTATCGAAATCGATCGACTCAAGCAGGTTATTTGCTAGAAACACCAGCTGCAATTGCTTCCCATTCAGACTGAGAAAAAGGATGCTCTTCAAACTCGGTATCAAAACAACAGCTAGCGGCAGTCATTAATGCTGTCACAATCTTTTCAATATCTAATTGAGGCAGTCTCACAGATGTGAATGTTTCCCCAGGAAAAACTCGAGCAAATAACTCAGCATTTGGTTGCAAACGGATAGAACCATGCTGCAAAATAGCTCCCTCCCGTAGCAGTTGAGCGCTGCCAATAAATTTTGTTCCATCTGGTAAGACGAGATCGGCACCAGTTGCAGTGCCAAAACAATTGGGGTTATGGATATAACCTCGCCCTGCTGTTCCGTAGCGCAATTCTACACCAAGCGATCGCCACCCTTGAATTAAAAACTCACAAATTTTCTGGTACATTTCAACACGATTTCCCGTCAGTCCAGATGTGACTACGGTATAAGTTAAATCGCCTTGATGCAGTACCGCCCGTCCCCCTGTTGGACGCCGCACCAAGTTGATTTTTTGTCCCTGCCAAATAAGATTTTGCCAATGTTCGGGATATTTGTGTTGGTGGTATCCCAAGGAAATAGTCGGTGGCGACCAAGTATAAAATCGTATGGTAGGCGGATACGATCGCAACAGGTGTTGTTCTAGCAACCAACGATCGATTGCTATTTGCAAATTACCATTCGCTTCTAGCAATGGAATCAGTCGCCACATGGGAAAATAAATCTCTTTAATGACCAAACTCAGCTTGTAACGCTTCGTCGTTGTTATCAGCGATAGTTGCTACAACCGTAATCAGGCGGGAAACTTCACTAGGAGATAAATCTGCTAGAGTGCGGGTTCCCATAACAACCACCTGGTTTTCAATGATGGCAAAATGAGATTCAAAGGTACTAGAGGCATTCATTTCTAGGAGTTGTCGCATTAACTTTGACTCATCCTTAGCAGGTAATTTTAGCACCGCAGACCAAACCGTTATGGTATCCTCATCTGTTGTACCAGTCAGTTGGACAAAGACTTCTATAGTGCCATAGTTAAACTTCCAACGATAACCTCCTTCTGAAGGATGACTCACCATTGCACTGTCATCTTGTTCTAAAGTGTCGATGACGTTTTCAATGATCTCTATATAGTTGATACTCGTTGTCTCAGCGATAAATTCGTTGATAAGTTCCGCATCTGACACCGATTCAGTTGCGGGCTTTTCTTGCTGTGATTGGTAGCTTGTCATACAAATTTTTACCTCAACCGCATTATTAGTACATCTAGATACACTTTATCCTTTATACTTTACCTTCTATGCTTCCTACTTCGTCCTTGACTTAGGTGTGAGTTTCCATCCCCTGTTTCCCAGTGTCGAGAGTAGACAGTGAATCATACTTAACGGAAGATAGCCGAATCACGAACAGCAAAGTATCAAAATTTAGCAGTATGATGAAAACTTACTTAGACGAAAACACAAAGTTAAAGCCAATTTGATGGATGAGCAAGAGGGAGTGAAACTTTCACCAGGTGGTCTGAAGAAACTTGGCAATCTTGTTATTCTGAAAGATAGCATCATTGCCGATGTAATTCGAGAGCGTGGAGGAGGGCAAGGTCAAGTTAATCAATTGCGAACCGATTATCAAAATTTAAAAGTTGGTGAGTTAGCTAATCTTGCGTCCCTAGGAGATGCAGATGCAGAAACTGCTATTAAAATTCTTAAACAAGCTAAAAAGAAGTACGAAAAATATGGTAGAAAATGAATTTTCTATAGGACAGTTTTTAACAGCAGTATCAATCGCTGAAGATGAAGAGTTTCTAGGCAATGAACTTTGCCTAGGTAAAGTTCAGCTGATTTTCCAAGATTCAGCAGTTACATTGATCCCAATGGCTGATACTGATGAAATAGAGATAAGACAAGAATCGGTTCCCACGACTTCTGTAATCGATACTCCATCTTGGTGTCAGTCTTTTATTGGCCAAAAATTAATGACAGTATGGGTATGTGAAAATAACCAAGGTTATCGAGATCAAGTGATTTTTGCATTTGAGTATCTCCGACCGAGTATTGCATTTGTGGCTGAAGGCTCGGTTATGAAAGTGTTCTGTTGCGAACAAATCATCCGCACCCAGGAAATTGAAAATCACCTACAACACAGTGACAGACTTTAAAATAAAAATACATCTCAGTGAACTGCTATGCCTAGTATTATCCAATCGCTCTTTTGGTATGTACAAAAATAACAATGCTATAATACATATATAGCAATCCTATGTGATTTATAAGCATGTAGGGTGGGCATTGCCCACCACATAAATCTGTTGGTTGGCAATGCCCACCCTATAGTACTTAAAATTGTTTATAAATGATTTAGGCTTGCTATAGTATAAATACTTTTAGATAAAGTAGCGTGAATAAACTAGAACTAGATGATAGAACTCTTAACAAAGCACTTTTGCTGGCAAAAGAACGACATTGTGATTTGTCAGACTTAATTGCACGCGCAATTGACCAACTTGTATTAGCTGAAGCACCAAAAGACCGTTTGATAGGATTATTCGCTGACGATCCTGAGTCTGTAGATGAGATGTTAGCAGAAGTTATGAAGGATAGAGCAGCACACTCACTCAATCAACGTTTTGAAAAAAGCACTACTTGACACGGATATTTTTTCTGAACTTTTGAAGGGCGTAAATTAGAAAGTTGTGGCTAGAGCCTTAGCATACCATTCTGCACTTAGTTACTACACAATCTCCACTATAACTGTGTTAGAAATAGTTAAAGGTTGGCATAAGCTTCAACGTGAAGACAAGATTCAGCAGTTATTCGCCGAAATTATCAACATAGAAGTGCTAGCACTAGAAATGAGTGATGCTCAATTGGCAGGACGAATTTATGCTGATTTGGAACGCACCGGACAACCAATAGGGCTTGCCGATGCCATGATTGCCGCGATTGCCGTACAAAAGAATTTAATCTTAGTTAGTGGTAATTTGTCCCATTATCAGAGAATTCAAGAACTGAATTACAGCTTAAAGCTTGACAATTGGCGAATATGAAGCATCGTTTTGTTTGACATGGCAAAATAAAGATAACTGAGAGCGAAGTCTGAATATAACAAGAGGTTCGCTATTGTACGATCGCTTTAACATGAGTTACTGTCTAAATCCTTTTTGTCCCAACCCTCAACGTACCGATGATGGCAAGTTTTGCTTGACTTGCGGTTCCAAACTTCTCCTGAAAGAAAGATACCGTGCTATCAAACCAATTGGGCAAGGAGGTTTTGGCAGAACCTTCTTAGCTATGGATGAGGATAAACCGTCTAAACCGCGCTGTGTCATTAAGCAATTTTATCCCCAAGCCCAAGGCACAAGTACAGTGGAGAAAGCTGTTGAGTTGTTTACTCAAGAAGCCATGCGCCTTGATGAGTTGGGGAAACATCCACAAATACCAGAACTACTTGCTTATTTTACTCAAGACGATCGCCAGTATCTCGTACAAGAATTTATTGATGGGCTGAATTTGGCTGAGGAATTGGCACAAAGAGCTGCATTCAATGAAGTAGAAATTCGGCACTTACTCAACGACTTACTGCCAGTGTTGCAATTTTGTCATGAAAGACAAGTCATTCACAGAGATATTAAACCAGAAAATATAATTCGCCGAAAATCGGCAGTTTCTGCCGTTGGAAATTTAGTTTTGGTAGACTTTGGTGCTGCAAAAGCAGCTACTTATACTGCTTTAAACAGAACAGGTACGAGTATTGGAAGCCCAGAATATGTCGCACCCGAACAAATCAGAGGAAAAGCTGTTTTTGCCAGTGACATATTTAGTTTGGGTGTAACGTGTATTCATCTTCTAACTCAGTGTTCTCCTTTTGATATATATGATACTTATAATGCGACTTGGGTTTGGCAACAACATCTAAAAACTCCCGTAAGCAACGAGTTGAGACACATTCTTGACAAAATGTTGGAACCTACTGTTGCCCAACGCTATCAAACAGTTAATACAGTCCTCACGGATTTGAATCACCAACAGCAAGTCGCGATACGGCTTAAGCCGTTAGGTGCTTCGCCTATCGTACCACCAACTATAATTAATCCTGTCAGTACTCCGCAAGAAACACAAAAATCTACTTTTGTCAATACCAAAAATGACCCGATCGATAAAGAATTACAAGAAATCAAAACAAAATTTTTGGGAGGAAGCAGTAGTACTAATTCAAATAATATAAGTACAAATACGCAATTTCAACCTTCGCAAAAACCTCAACCCTCTAGCAAAAACATTATTGATGAGGAATTGGAGGAATTAAAAGCTAAGTATAAAAATGAGAATGGTTAGTAGGGGCGCAAGGCATTGCGCCCCCACATTGGTGAGTTGTTGTTCAAGAAAGTTACAGATGAACAATCATTTCATAATTTGCTCTTGTGGTGCAGGCATCTTGCCAGCCAGGAATAAAAGGTGGGCGAATTACAATAAATTAAGGGTAGGCGAGGACGCCTACCCCACATGATTTCATTCCTAAAAAACAGGTTGGAATTTAGCCGTTCTTTTCGGTAATGGGAACCCACTCAGTATGGAAAACACCGGGTTTATCCAAACGTTCGTAAGTATGTGCTCCGAAGTAGTCGCGTTGTGCTTGAGTCAGGTTTTGAGGTAGGCGATCGCGACGATAGCTATCAAAGTAATCCAAAGATGCACTGAATGCTGGTACTGGGATACCTAGTTTTGCTGCTGTTGCCAAAACATCCCGCCAAGCATTTTGCCTGTCAAGAATTGTCTGTTTAAATTCAGGCGCTAACAGCAGGTTGGGTAGAGATGAATTTTCGCCAAAAGCATTCTTGATTTTATTCAAAAATCCAGCCCGAATAATACAGCCACCCTTCCAAATCCGTGCCAATTCGCCCAGTTTCAAATTCCAGTTGTATGTTTGAGAAGCTTTCGATAGCAAAGCCATTCCTTGAGCGTAGGAACAGATTTTTGAGCAGTAAAGAGCATCACGAACTTTGTTAATAAACTCTTTACTATCGCCCTCATACTTACCTGTTGGACCTGTGAGGATCTTAGATGCTGCAATACGTTCTTGCTTGTAGGAAGACATGATTCGACCATTAACTGCGGCGGTAATAGTCGGAATGGCAACACCCAATTCCAAAGCAGTTTGTACTGTCCAACGTCCGGTTCCCTTTTGACCTGCTGAGTCAACAATCAAATCTACGAGAGGTAAATTTGTATCTGGGTCGATGTATGGGAAGATATTAGCAGTAATTTCAATCAAGAAAGAATTTAGTTCGTCGGTGGTATTCCACTCACTAAAAACTTCATGTAGTTGATTGTGATCCAGTCCAGCAGCATTCTTCAGCAAATCGTAGGCTTCTGCAATCAGCTGCATATCACCGTACTCAATGCCGTTATGCACCATCTTCACGTAGTGACCGGAACCACCGGGACCGACATAGGTTACACAAGCACCATCATCGACTTGAGCAGCAATTTTTGTAAAAATTGGCTCCAAATACTGGTAAGAGCTTTGTGTCCCTCCCGGCATGAGAGAAGGACCGTTGAGCGCTCCTTCTTCACCACCACTGACACCCATCCCAATGAATCGAAAACCAGCAGGTTCCAATTCTTGAGTGCGTCGATCTGTATCCTCAAACCAAGAGTTGCCACCGTCGATGATGATGTCGCCTTCGTCTAGCAACGGTTTAAGCTGACCAATCACTGCGTCTACAGGTTTACCAGCTTGAACCATAATCAAAATTCGTCTAGGACGTTCCAAGGCAGCTACGAACTCTTCCAGAGTAAACGCGGCTTTGACGTTTCTTCCGTTAGCACGTTCCGCCATGAACTTATCGGTCTTGTCGCGCGAGCGGTTGTAAACTGCGATTGGAAAGCCGTTTCGCTCAACGTTTAAAGCGATGTTTTCTCCCATTACGGCTAGACCAATCACACCAAAGCTTTGCTGTGTCATAAATTTTTTGGCTAACTCTTGCAGATTCTCTTTATCTTTAGGTTAGTCCGAGATTTTCGCTTCTCTCCTAAAGAAGACATTAAGACTTCCCAAACAGGGTCAAAATACACAAAGATACAAACAATTAATTTTAATTTGTATCTATCTCAACACTTTTCGGAAAAATTTTGCAAAAGTGGGGATTGGGGATTGGCGATTAGGGATTGGGGATTGGGAAGAAAAAGTATAATATCTTTGCTCCCAGTCCTCATTGCCCCTTATCCCCAGAGGGGGCCCCGAGTTCCCCAGTCCCTAGTCCCCAGTCCCAATCCCTAGTCAAAAGAAAGGAGTAACTACAAGATGCTGGCACACGTCCTAGCGCTGACAGTCGGTTTGGGTAGTATAGCGCTTTATTTAGCAGCTTTCTTCTTCCCAGAAATCCACCGTAAGAATGATTTTATATGGAGTGGTGTAGGGCTGTTCTACGCCTTAGTTTTATGGATATTTGCACCACGCATTACAGGAGGTCTTTTGCTGGGTCATGTGGCTAGTGTCGCTCTTTTGGGGTGGTTTGGCTGGCAAACTCTCTCATTGCGCCGTCAATTGATGCCTACGGCTCAACAAACCCAAGTACCAAGTGCTGAAGAGGTCAAAGCGAATCTTCAAAGCTCGGTTTCTCAGAATTCACTACAAGAACGGCTCGCCCCGTTGCAACAGTGGTTTAACCGTACCTTCTCTCGTCCAAAGGATAAGGTTCAACACACTGGGGTAACTAAAACTTCTGAAACTCCAAAAGCTACAGTATCTCCTACAGCAACACCAACGGTTGAAATTATCGACCAACGCAACGCAGCACCCCAACCTACCACTGACACTGAAACCACAACTCCAACATCAGAACAACCAACAGAAGCCGACATTCCGGTTGAATCGGAAGCAAAAACCAAGCTAGCTACAGAACCAATTCCACCAAATCCCCCGTCTTGGCAATTGGTAGAAGCGGCTCAAGAAAATACTGAGGATAAAACATCGCCTCTTCCTATCGCAGAAGTGGCTCCCGATGCTGAACTTGCTCCTCCTGCTGAAGCACCTCCCGAACAACTTCCACCAAATCCTCCAACTCAGGGTTCGTAAGTAGCAAATGTTGCTAGCTAGAGGCGATCGCGTTACTCAAAATGGCGATCGCCTCTAATTTTGTTCGGATTTTCGTAATGGAATTTTAGATGCTATTGGATTTAAACAATACTCTACTGTTAAATCTTCCCATTTCACAGCGTCCACTTTATATCTCTTGTGGTCACTGTCGCTTGTTGCAATTATTGTATGTTTTCCGGTTTCTAAGCTTAAAACTATTGAATGTGCTGCCAAAATAACATCAATATCAATTTTTTCTTTGTGTGCAGTTGGTTGACCAGTTTTTCTTGCCCATACCCATAACTCTGCTGCTTTCCTCATTACCTCTGTTGTTAATGGAGCATAGGCTAACCCTAGTTCTCCTAACCTATCTAGCCTTTCAACGCCATCTGAACCGCTGAGAATGAGTTCGCGGCGAAGTTCATAATCTATGATTTCTGGTACTGCCACTAAAATTTTATTTTTTACTAATTCTTGAATCAATCTTCTACATTTTATTGCTGTTGAGTTTTTCCTCGGGTTTGTAATTAATCCTAAAGGACTGGAATCTAGAAGTACAATGGTCATCTAAATAATTATCTATCTTTAAACCGATTTTCAAGGATTTTAAAAGCTTCCTCTTGATCTCGCAATTCTTCTTCTGTTCTAGGGTCTAAAGTATCAAGAAGGTGAATTCTTTTTTGACTTTCTTCTAGAAGTTTTTCAAAAGACATATTTCCAATAATTAAACGCTGGTTATTCCTTAGTTTCTCATACTTATCAACTTCCCATAAAATAGCTTTTCCTATATTCGTTATTTTTTTGAAAATTGTATTAGATTTTTCTCCGTTAATCTTTAAACTAGGTAGTAATTCAACTGCTGTTTTTGCTACTTCTTTTATATTCATCACTTCTTTATATTTTGCCCCACGAGAATATTTTTCTAAAGTATCTAATAGTTTGAGTAATCCTTTATAATACTTCTTAGCGACATTTTCTATATCTACATTTGAATTTTGCGATTTCTTTTGAGAGAATTCTACTATCTCTTGAAATAATAGTGCAGCTTTTAGCGTTTCTTTTCTCCATCCAAAAAAATCTATACTCTCTTGAAGTTTTTCTAATGATTTGTTGTTGATAACATCACCATATTTACTGATTAAGTTATTTAGCTTTTTGTAAATGTTATCTATCTGTGATGCTCTAATCTTAATTTGATTTTTAATATCAAGATTTTCTACTAATAAATCTTGTTCTTGGATTTTCTTAAGAGATTTTGAAAAAATCAAAAAGTCTTTTTTAAGATTTTCATATATAAAATCGCTATCTTGAAAACGAAAATTGAATTCTATTTTTTCAATAAAATCTTCTAAATTATTTTCTTGAGATTTAGTTTCTTCTCGAGCATTCTTAATTAATTGGTTCTTAAGAAACTCTGTATCTTTTTCAAGTTCTAACAAAGACATAGTTTAAATTACTCCTTACATTATTTTGTATTTTAAAAAGTAGCTTCTTGATTATAGTTCATCATCTCTTTACCTTTGCTGGTTACGCCGAGCGTGGAAGCGCTCGCGTATCCCAACCGGGTTGAAACGCTTCTCAGTTTCCTGACGAACCTCAGTTGCACGGTTTTGGCGTTCTACAAGATACTTATCAACTTCAGATCTGTGGCGTAAATAGTAACCAATTACAGAATAGACATCTGAAAGCTGAAGTGATGGATACTGTTCCACAACTTCTTCTGCTGTAGCACCCTCAAGGAAAGCTGTAACAACTGTAGCAAGTGTTACATGAGTTTTACCAACACGGATAATACCATGAGCATCCGTTACAAATGGAATAGGATGGTCCTTCTGGTAGCGGCAAATCTTCGGTGGTGTTTGCCGGACTACTTCCACAGTTGCGAAGTGAAGGAATTTGGCTGATTGAATCTTTCCGTCCTGGTAATCAACCATTTTATCAGCTTGCTTCGGCATTAGTGCGTCAATTAGAACCAGGAATCGGTGAAACTGAAAAATTGCGCTCGGCGGTTGGACTAGCAGTAGATATACAGCAGGGTAAAGTGACTTTGCAGCAGGTGGTGTCTCGCATTAGAGAACGTAACTCAGATAAACGTCTTCTATTGTTTGTAGATCAATTTGAAGAACTCTACACCCTTTGCCAGAAGGAAGAACAAGAACGCTTTGCTGATACGTTACTGGAAGCTATCCATCATCAAAGTATCACACTGGTCTTCACTTTACGAGCTGACTTCTACGGCTATGTCCTCTCCTACCGTCCATTTAGTGATGCATTGCAGGAGTTTACACCCCTACTACTGAGTTCCATGAATCGGGAGGAACTTCAAGCAGCGATCGCTTTACCTGCACAAAAGCTGGAAGTGCAATTTGAAGCACAATTACAAGAGCGAATTTTGGATGATGTGGGACTTGAACCAGGTAATTTACCACAGTTGGAATTTGCTCTTACGCGATTGTGGTCAAAGCAGCAAAACTGATTGTTAACTCATCAAGCATATGATGAGATTGGCGGTGTGAAAAAGGCATTAGCTAATCATGCTCAGCAGGTTTATAGTCAACTAGGTGCAAAAGAGCAAAAGCATGCACAGCGGATTTTTGTACAATTAGTGCGTCCGGGGCAAGGAACAGAGGATACTCGGCGGTTGGCTATACGCAAAGAAGTCGGGGAAGAGAATTGGGGATTAGTAAGTTACTTAGCAGGATGTCAAGCCCGTTTAGTTGTTACGGGACGCGATGACAAGTCAGGAGAAGACACGGTGGAGGTTGTCCATGAAGCACTGATTCAGGAATGGATAACTCTGCGAGAGTGGATGAATGCTAATCGTCAGTTTCGCGTTTGGCAGGAACGGCTGAAAGTAGCATTGCTTGAGTGGAAAAATAGCAATCATGATTCTGGGGCGTTATTGCGAGGTGTGCCGTTAACTGTAGCAGAAGATTGGTTGCACAAACGCTCACATGAAATGATGCAGGAGGAGCAAGACTTTATTCAGGCTGGCACAAGTCAACGGGATCGTGATAAGCAAGAACAGGATCGCCGCAGGCAAAGGACAATTATTGGACTCAGTAGCTTCTGTGCGATCGCTCTAATTATAGCAGGCGTCGCTGGTGTGGGCTGGTGGAGAGCCGCAATACGTGAAATTAATTCTCTTACTCTTACTTCAGATACGCTATTGAACTTAGATGGACGAAAAGCTTTAAAAGCAAGTTTAAAAGCTGTTGTGCAAATGCAACATACACCCTTGGTAGATGCTGATACCCGTAGACAGGTAGAACTGGCATTACTGGATACAGTTGACAATGTCGCCGCACCGAATACCTTAGGAGGACACGCAAAAGCTGTTAATAGCGTCAGCTTCAGACCGGATGGCAAAATCCTGGCTTCAGCAAGTGATGACAACACGGTGAAATTGTGGGATACCGCCACAGGCAAAGAAATCAAAACCCTGACTGGGTATACAAACTGGGTTAATGGCGTCAGCTTCAGCCCGGATGGTAAAATCCTGGCAACGGCAAGTGGTGACAACACGGTGAAACTGTGGGATACCGCCACAGGCAAAGAAATTAAAACCTTGACTGGGCATACAAACGGAGTTTGGAGCGTCAGTTTCAGCCCAGATGGCAAAATTCTGGCTTCAGCAAGTCATGACAACACCGTGAGACTGTGGAGATTGGATTTTAATTCTTTACTTAGGGAAGGGTGCGCGTTCATAGGTGAGTATTTCAAGACTAATCTCAAAGATGCCGATGCTAGTGAAATTGGCAATATGTGCGATAGCGTACAAAATCGGTAGGAAGCTCGGATTCCTTAGTTGTGAGAAATCCGGCATACCAACTTATAACCGAGTGCTGGTAAAATCCCATAAATCTGGCTATGATACTTAATTCCAACCCCCCTTCTGCACCCTAACTGTCACATACAAAAAACTCCCCAAAAAATAGTACAAAATAACTAAGTCAAGAAAAGAGTTTAATCAAACTGTTGAGAAATGATAGCATTAAAATCTACTGGTGTTTAGACTAGTGAGCGATGGGAAAACGCCGCCAGTAAAGTCGCCAAACTTCCTCTAAGGTGGGCATTTCTTCTCCAATCCATGTCAACTATTCGTTTTAATTAATTATAGAAACAAGAGATTCTTTTGCAGTGTGTTTGTATTTTATATAATACAGTTTTGGGAATCTTCTAGCGGGAAGGGAGTAATCTTTAAACTAGGCAGTAATTCAACTGCTGTTTTTACTACTTCTTTTATATTCATCACTTCTTTATGTTTTGCTCCACGAGAATGTTTTTCTAAAGCGTCTAATAGTTTTAGCAATCCTTTATAATACTTCTTAACAGTATTTTCTAAATCTATATTTGAATTTTGCAATTTCTCTTGAGATAATTCTACTCGCCAATGGTCTAACAAACCCAAAGGTACCAAGTAGCTGAAAAAGTTAAAACGAACCTTCAAAACTCAGTTTCTCAGTTATCAGTACATGAACGACTGACCTCCGAACCTTCAAAAGCGGCTGTATCTTCTACAACACCAACGGTTGAAATTCTTGACCAACGCAACGCGATCGCACAACAGCTTACCATTGACACTGAAAACTGCCTGTGAATGTGAACGCGTTTGCTTTCCTTTCTTTTATGCAGGCGAGCGCTTGTGGGCAAGTATTGCAAGCTTTACTCTAGAGGAGTTAAAATTATAAATCAATATCCAACACGTACTTGAAGTCGATTGGTGCATTCAGAAAATTTTCTGATTCGCTCTCACCAAGCGCACAAGGGAAGAAATGGGCTTTTGCCCTGCCGTGATGCTTCCTTATCGGTTGTAGCGTATAAGAAGATTTCTCTATTGAAAATAACTTGGTGTCCCCAATGCACTTTTTAGGAGGCTGAAAGCATGAGCGTGAATATAGCGATTATCGGGGGTGGCATTGGTGGCTTGGCGACTGCGATCGCCCTGCTCAATTCGGGATTCAACGTGCAAGTTTACGAGCAGGCAAAGGCTTTGCAACCCGTTGGTGCGGGTCTGACCTTAAGTCCAAATGGATTAAATAGCCTCGATGCTATTCAACCGGGAATTGTTAAATTATTGAAACAGGCAGGCAGTCAACTCAATCACCTTGCTCTCAAGCGCAGCACTGGAGAAACGATCGCGTCAAAGTCAATGACGCTCATGCAGCAATACGGGCAACCCATGTTAAACATTCAATAGTTTCGTCTACAAGCCATTCTTGCATCAGTACTGCCACCCGATATTATTCATCTCAATCATTGCTGTGTCGGTTTTGAACAGCAGGACAACAGGATCGAAATTTATTTCAAAAACAGAGAAGCCGTACTATCGGATTTGCTAATCGGAGCAGACGGAACTAACTCTGTGGTCAGGCAGACACTCATCAGCGACAGTTTGCCAAACTATGCAAATCGTATGTCTTGGCGTGCCGTCATTCAGTATAACCACGATCTCTTGTCTCCGAACGCATCAACCTTAATAACAGCACCCGATGGTAAAAATTTTTTGCTGATTGATGTCGGTGAGGGTTACACCTTCTGGAGCGCTGGTGCGCTATCAGCAGACGATTTTGTACATCAATCGGCTACAAATCCTAAGATTCGTGTTCTAGAACGATTTGCAAATTGGGCAGAACCTGTAGAAGCGATCGTTGAGGCAACTCCCGTTGACGCGATCGTGGAGCGACCGATTTACGATCTCACTCCATTAGACAGTTGGAGCAAGGGCAAAGTCACGCTGTTGGGGGATGCTGCTCATGCCGTTGTACCATCTCTGGGACAGGGGGCAAACATGGCGTTTGAGGATGCCTACCAACTAGCAGAGTGCCTTAAAGCTTCACCCGACAACATAGAAACGGCGCTTCATGCTTATGAGAACAGTCGCATTCCCCGGACAAAAGTTATTTACGAACGCAGTGCATTTGAAGGGAACCGCTCCTATCAACCTGATAGTGAAGTTACACTCCGGGAAATGGTGAAACCCTCTCAGATGAAACAAGATGAATTTGAAGCATGGCTCTACGACTATAAACCGTCTGTAAACCGTTAGAAGCATATTAAATAAGCACTATCACAACAGTATGGGAGGGGTAGAAATTAAGTTACAGTTACCAGCCTGTCTCCGTCTTTAATAATTGGTGCTATTGCTCTGTTGGCTGTTGGGGGATTTTTCGCTTTCAAACTGCAAAGAAGCGGGTTTACTCAAAACCGACCAAATCAATCTCTCTTACCAAAGTAAGGAACGCTAGATGGAGAAGTTTTTTGCTAAAAGCTTTATATATTACGATCGCACAGATTTCCATTGTATAATGGTATCTGAAAATTGAGGAGTTTGTCAAGCAAAACTTGAGCCAAGGCTAATTTATAAAGTCAATTTTAATAAACGGTTTATCCTGCCACAAGCAGGAATCATTTTTTTGGAAAAAAAGCTTACAGTATAAGGAGTTGGAGATTTGCCCACAGAAAAACAATCAGTTATTTGTATATTTGTCTGCCAGATGCTTTCAAATGCTTTTCAACCGATTAACGTCTTCCGTTACGATCGGAAACTCAAAACTTTATATATTCAAGCTGGAGTAAATGACAATCTGGCAATAGTTATTGACCAAAATGGAGAATGGGAGTTTATCTAATGCCTAATTTTAAGGAAATGAGCGTTGCTGAGTTAAAAGAATATCTTTCAGCTCATAGAGATGACGATGAAGCATTTAGCGAAGCTTTGAGTGAGTTAATGACTCGTAATCGTGGTGCAGTTCGCTATCCAGCGAATTTACCTTTGGAAGATGTGGGAAGAATTATTCAAGAAAAGTTGAATCAAGTAGACTAGTTGAAGATCTAAGAAATTCTCGCTGATATCATAGTGAGAACACCACTCTATTTACTCAATTCAGCACTGTGACAGAACCTGGAAGCTACAAAGACACTGTAAACTTACCTAAGACCAACTTCGATATGCGGGCAAACGCTATCAAGCGGGAACCTGAAATCCAAAAGTTTTGGGAAGAGAATAAGATTTATGAACGCCTGTCTGAAGAAAATCCAGGCGACTTATTTATACTGCATGACGGACCGCCCTATGCTAACGGTTCCCTGCATATCGGTCACGCTTTAAATAAAATTCTTAAAGACATTATTAATCGCTACCAACTGTTGCGCGGTCGTAAAGCTCGTTACGTACCGGGTTGGGACTGTCACGGTTTGCCTATTGAACTGAAAGTTTTGCAGAATATGAAGCAAGCAGAACGGCAAAACTTAACGTCTTTACAACTGCGTCACAAAGCAAAGGAATTTGCTCTGTCTACAGTTGACGAACAACGGGAAAGTTTCAAACGATACGGAGTTTGGGGGGATTGGGAACATCCCTATCTTACGCTCAAGCCGGAATATGAAGCGGCTCAAGTTGGTGTTTTCGGTCAGATGGTACTCAAGGGCTACATCTATCGGGGATTAAAACCAGTACACTGGAGTCCTAGTTCTAAAACAGCTTTGGCGGAAGCTGAGTTGGAATATCCCGAAGGTCACACTTCGCGGAGTATCTACGCTGCTTTCAAAATGACAAGTTTGTCGGAAGCAGTGAAACCAGTTTTGGGTGAGTTTTTGCCTGAGTTAGCTGTCGCTATCTGGACAACCACGCCTTGGACAATTCCAGGTAACTTGGCTGTTGCACTCAATCCAGAACTTAATTACACCGTGGTGGAAGTGTCGCGGGACGCAAAGGAACAAAGCAATGTTGCAACTTTAGGTGAGGCAAATTTCAAATATCTCATTGTTGCGGTGGATTTGGTGGAACGTCTCTCTACAGTCCTTGAGGCGCAATTAACCGTAAAAGCAACAGTCAAAGGAAAAGATTTAGAACATTCTACCTACCGTCATCCTCTCTTCGATCGCGAAAGCCCGATAGTTATCGGTGGAGATTATGTTACCACTGACTCCGGTACTGGATTGGTACATACTGCCCCCGGTCACGGTCAAGAAGATTACATGGTAGGTCAACGGTATGGTTTGCCTATCCTAGCACCTGTAGATGATAACGGGAATTTTACCAAGGAAGCGGGAGAGTTTGCAGGGTTAAATGTTTTAGGGGATGGGAACCAAGCAATTATTGATGCGCTGACTGCGGCTGGTTCTTTGCTGAAGGAGGAAGCTTACGTCCACAAGTATCCCTACGATTGGCGGACTAAGAAACCTACTATTTTTCGGGCTACAGAACAGTGGTTTGCTTCGGTGGAAGGATTTAGGGATGAAGCCCTCAAAGCGATCGCATCTGTAAGATGGATTCCAGCCCAAGGAGAAAATCGCATCACCCCAATGGTAGCGGAACGTTCTGATTGGTGTATCTCCCGTCAGCGCAGCTGGGGTGTACCGATCCCCGTATTCTATGATGAAGAAACGGGAGAACCTTTGTTGAATGAAGAAACCATCTCTCACGTCCAAGCTATTTTTGCCGAAAAAGGGTCTGATGCTTGGTGGGAAATGTCAGTAGAGGAGTTGTTACCAGAAAAATATCGCAACAACGGTCGGTCTTATCGGAAAGGGACTGACACCATGGATGTATGGTTTGACTCTGGTTCTTCTTGGGCAGCTGTGGCAGAACAGCGATGGCAATTGCGCTATCCTGTTGATATGTATCTGGAAGGTTCAGACCAACATCGCGGTTGGTTTCAATCGAGTTTGCTTACAAGTGTAGCGGTCAACGATTGTGCTCCTTATAAAACCGTATTGACTCACGGTTTTGTCTTGGACGAACAAGGTCGTAAAATGAGTAAATCACTGGGTAATGTGGTAGATCCAGCTACTGTCATCTTGGGAGGCAAAGACCAGAAGAAAGAACCGGGTTACGGTGCTGATGTTGTGCGATTATGGGTTTCTTCTGTAGATTACTCTGCCGATGTCCGCTTGGGTAATAATATCATCAAGCAACTAGCAGATATTCGTAACAAGATTCGCAATACAGCGCGGTTCTTACTGGGTAATTTGCACGATTTCGATCCAGACAAAGATGCAGTACCGTTGGAAAAATTGCCTTCTCTCGACCGCTATATGCTGCATCGCATCACAGAAGTTTTTCAGGAAGTGACGGAAGCCTTTGATAGTTTCCAGTTTTTCCGCTTTTTCCAAACCGTGCAAAATTTTTGCGTGGTGGATTTGTCTAACTTCTATTTGGATGTCGCAAAAGATAGGCTGTATATCAGTGCGCCCAATGTATTCCGTCGCCGTAGCTGTCAAACAGTACTGAGAATTGCCTTAGAAAATTTAGCACGTGCGATCGCTCCCGTATTGTGTCATATGGCGGAGGATATTTGGCAGTACCTCCCCTATAAAACACCTTACAAATCCGTATTTGAAGCTGGTTGGGTGGAGTTAGAGGAAGGATGGAAAAATCCAGAATTAGCAGCATCCTGGCAACAATTGCGACAACTCCGCAATGACGTTAATAAGGTGTTAGAAGAAGCTAGGGTAGCCAAAACCATTGGTTCTTCCTTGGAAGCCAAGGTATTGCTATATATAATAGACGAGCAGTTACTACTTGCTGTAACAGCCCTGAATGCTAGCCAGAATGGCATAGATGAGTTACGCTATTTGTTTCTAACTTCTCAGGTAGATTTATTAGATTCTCCAGAAACAGCTCAAAGCTTGAAGTACAATCTGCAGTCAGATGCATGGATTTTAGGTGTAGCTGATGCAGATGGGCATAAATGCGATCGATGTTGGAACTACTCCACTCGTGTAGGAGAATTTACCGAACATCCTCTCATTTGCGAACGTTGTGTTTCAGCTTTAGCAGGGGAATTTTAAGAAGTTTGCCCTCACCCTAACCCTCTCCCAAGGGGAGAGGGAAATCCCTCAATCAACAATAATCAACTCCACACCGCACCTTGTAGCCGCCTCTGCTAATCGAGTATCAAGTGTTGCCAATGGTAATCCTAACCGCAGTGCTAATTCTAAGTAAGCTACGTCATAAGCTGCTAAATTTTCTTGTCGTCCAATCCCCAGGGTTGCACCCAAGGCGTTTGCATCTGTTGCTGTATCAACTTGAATTAACAGTGATTGTAACAGAACAACAGCTTCTGATGATTGCTGAGTCGTCATGCGATTGCGTCGTTCAGCCACTAGCAGCACGTTCGCAATCTCCAGCGACCAAATTCCCGGTACAAATGCCTCAGAATCCGGCATCATAGCTAGTATGGCATTAGCAGTGGAGTTATTCTCATCCACCAAACACCAGCTAATTGCTACAGAACAATCCAACACAAACTGCATTTAAAATCTTCGCCCTTCTTCTATCATGGAGCTAATTGACGTTTTGTCCAACGCAACTTCTCGCTGCAACTGTTGCATTCTAATAATTGCATCACTTATTGATTGTTTCGTTGTGGACTTTCCCCAAGCGTTATAACGCGGTTGAGTGTCTTCTAATGGTGCAACTTCTTCATCCGGTAACGGTTGTACAACCACCACTACCTCAACAGAAGTATCTTTTAAATCAGTGGGCGTTTGGATTTGCAATACACCATCTGCTCCAATATGCGCTCGTAATTTCATTGTTTCCATATCCACCAGCTTCAATAACAATATAGTTGTTTCAGGTATTGGCATTATTCACATCTTGTTCTAATTCTTCAGTTGTTAATGCAAAGGGCGATACTTGATATTGTCCTAATAAAAGTAGAAATTGTACTCGCGATATTCCGGCTAATTGAGCGGCACGCCCTGATGATAATTTGCCAAGTTCAAATAATTTGACTGCTGTAAAATTTGCAGTTCTTTAGCAATCGTTTGCGGTGTTTCTTTAAGGCTGATTAATACTTCTTCAGGTATTTCAAGTTGAACTGTACTCATAGTTAAAATGTGATGAAAGATGACAATTGTAGCTGAAGGGTCTGTAAGCCCCGGAGGGAGAAGGGCTAGGTTTAGGGTGGGCAATACCCACCATTATCACGTTGTAGGGCATAGCACCACAAAATTCGCTAATTTTAGAGCGGAAAGGGAGTACCCTGCCTTCCCCCGGAGGGAGAAGGGCTAGGGATGAGGGTAATCTTAAGTTGTGGCAAATTGCAAGTTACCTTGTTGCTGGTTTTCTACTTTAGCTTTTTCCAACTTTTGCAATAACTCTTGAGTAAGTTGAATAAACGCTTTTGAACCTGCTGATTGAGGAGTGTGTAAGACAGCTGGCATAAAAGTATCAACAGCCTTAGCCACATTTACATCAGTTGGTATTTGTGTTTGGCAAACTTTTGCATCGCCAAAATCTTGATGAACCCGTTGTATAACTTGTTTATAATACCTGCCACTGAGAAAATTAGCGTTGGACATTGTAAAGACAATTCCCAGCATTTGTATACCTATATTTGCTTCCTGTTCGTGGCTTTCTTTTAACTGGGCAATGCGCCGTTCTAGCAATTGAATACCCACTATAGATAAGGGTTCTGGTTTAGCAGGAAGTATGTAGAAGTTACTGGTAGCTAAAGCACTACGAGTTAAAAGATTATATCCAGGAGCACAATCTAAGAGAATAAAATCATATTCTTGAAGAACAGGTTCTAAAACTTTTCCTAGTAGGACTCTTTCAAAACGATTCCAAATATTTTCAAAGTCATTCTCACCTAAGTTAACTGCTTGCTGATGCAACATTTCGGAGACGACAAATTCATCGTACAGGTCGATATCTCCTGGTAATAAGTCCAACCCTGGAAGATTGCAAACCTGAGATTGAATAATATCTTGAATTGTCAATTTCGATCTTTGTGATGGACTGATAATTTGGTCGAGTAAATACCTCAGTGTCCGTTTTTGCTTTCGGAGCTTGGCAAAGTCCACAGGCGACATCAGGCTGAGTGTAGCACTGATTTGACTATCCAAGTCCAGAACCAGCACTCGCTTACCATAGTTTTTGGTCAAGCAAGTTGCCATATTGACTGTAAGAGTGGTTTTACCAACGCCGCCCTTCATATTTGCAGTAGCAATGATATGTCCCATTTGTTGTTTCCTCTAATAGCACATCAGCCCTATTTGTACCCGCGTTATCTTTTGCCTTATTATTAATCGGGCATTCTTCGCGATTTTACAGTAACGTAAATATTTCATTTTTTTTATTTATTTTTTCACTATGGCTCCGCAACTCGTTTTTCAAACAAAGTAAGTCAGCATTATAGCAGCATCTGGTATATTATTGTGCGATCGCCAATCTATAGGACTCCTCCGCAGATTTTTGAAATACACGTAGGTAGGGAAGACAGCCCACCAGTAGTATCATATGGTGGGCTGTCTTCCCTACCTACAGTACTGAGATTTGTTCACAAATCAGATAGGATTGCTATATCCAATTTAGAAAAGGGAATAAATACTTAAATATACTTTATAAAGTAAATATTAAGATTTTCCTGTAGTTTGTCTTATAAGTTCTAATGAGTAAGTTTGCTCAGATCTCCGACATCTTTAAGATGTCGGAGATCTTACAAAGATCTTGTAGCCTCACTAAATAATATAGCTTTACTTTTAGTTACATCATTTATTATGTATCCAAGGCAAATGTAAAAAATTGATCGCACATCAAAAATTTTAGAAGAACAATTTAGGATGGAGAGTATAACTTTTAATATGGAGGTTACCGGAGGAACCTCATTAGGCGTCAGCACCCTGCACGCTTCGTGACAGGGCTTCATCTTAACAAATGACGAATGACAAATGACAAAGGACAAAGATTCTACTGATAAGGGTGCGATCTTGATTGTCGATGACACACCCACTAATTTAGAAATACTGTTTGATTTACTATCCAACTCTGGATTTACGGTTTTAATTGCTGAAGATGGTGAGAGTGCGATTGAACGAGCGGAGTATGCTCCACCAGATCTCATTCTCTTAGACATTCTAATGCCTGGAATGGATGGTTTTGAAACTTGCCGTCGTTTAAAAGCTAATTCATCAACAAAAGATATTCCTATAATTTTTATGACTGCACTGTCTGAAGTACTAGACAAAGTGAAAGGTTTAAGCCTTGGTGCAGTGGACTACATCACTAAACCTCTCATGCATGAAGAGGTTTTAGCCCGGATCGAACTTCATTTAAGATTGCGGAATCTAACGAAGACACTTCAGCAGCAAAATTTGCGTTTAGAAGAGGAAATTTCTGAGCGAAAACAAGCAGAACAGAAAATTCAAGAACAAGCAGCTTTATTAGATATCACCACAGACGCAATTCTTGTTCGAGGTTTAAACAACGAAATTCATTATTGGAACAATGGTGCAGAACAGTTATATGGTTGGACAGCAGCAGAAGCAATAGGTAAAAATGCTAATGCGCTTCTCTATCGAGTAGAAACTTTACCTCAACTTTCAGAAATTCAAAAAAAGCTAACTGACATTGGCACGTGGCAAGGTGAATTAAATCAAGTTAATAAAGACAGGCAACACATTGTTGTTGCTAGCCGATGGACGCTAATCCGCAATAAAAATGGGCAACCCAAATCAATTCTTGTTGTGAACACCAACATTACAGAGAAAAAACAACTCGAAAGCCAACTATTACGCGCACAAAGACTAGAAAGTATTGGAACACTTGCAGGTGGCATTGCTCACGACCTGAATAATATATTTACTCCCATCTTAGCTTCAGCACAACTGCTACAAATTAAACTCCCTAAAATTGATGAGCGGGATCGGCAAGTCCTAAAAATTATCGAAAGTAACACTAAACGAGGTGCTGCTTTGGTTAAACAAGTGCTGCAATTTGCAAGGGGAGTTGAAGGCAAGCGTACAATTGTACAAATTGGCTCTTTGTTCTTAGAAATTGAGCAGATTGTTCGAGAAACGTTTCCTAAATCTATTGCATTTTCTACAACTGTAAAACCAGATCTTTGGGCGGTTTTTGGAGATGCAACACACCTGCATCAAGTCCTGATGAACTTAATTGTAAACGCTCGTGATGCCATGCAGGACGGAGGTATTCTCAGCCTTCACGCTGAAAACAGATTGATCGACGAACATTATACACGTGTTAATTTGGAAGCAAATATTGGACCTTATGTGGTAATTTCAGTAACTGACACAGGCATCGGAATGTCATCAGAAACTATAGATAGAATATTCGAGCCTTTTTTTACTACAAAAGAGTTTGGCAAAGGCACAGGGTTAGGTCTTTCGACAGTAAGGGGTATCATTAAAAGTCATAATGGTTTTATCACTGTAGATAGTAAGGTTGGAGAAGGAACTGAATTTCAGATATTCTTACCCGCAGTAGCAATCACTGCAACCCCACTTGTAGAGGATCTCGAACTACCAAAAGGAAATGGAGAATTGATTCTCGTTGTAGATGACGAAGTAAATATTTTAGAAACTACAAAAATCTCATTAGAAGCTTATAATTACAAAGTGTTAACAGCTAGTAATGGGATAGATGCGATCGCACTTTATGCCCAACATAAACATGAAATCAACTTGGTGCTAGTAGATATGATGATGCCATTAATGGATGGTGCAGTCACTATTCGCACAATACAAAAACTAAATTCAAATGCTTTGATTGTTGCTGTTAGTGGCTTAGCAGGCGATAAATTAGCAGGAACTAGTGGAGTGAAGGCATTTATTTCCAAACCTTACATGGCTGAAGATTTATTGCAGACTCTACATAACGTTCTTTGTCATAAATCGAGAAACTCGATGTCATACCAAAACTCCTATGATAGATCGCCGTAACTTTCTAATTGGACTAGCTGCAAGTTCTTCGGTATTAGCTTCTCCGTTAAAATTGGGGAGAGCAGCTAGTCAACCACTGTTAAAACCCAAACGCTTACAACCCGGATCTGTCGTGGGAATAGTTAGCCCTGCTGGTGCTACATTTGTTCGCGAACAACTCTCTATTGTTATAGATGCAGTTAAAGCTTTAGGATTAGTTCCCAAGCTCGCACCTCACGTTTTAGAACGGTATGGTTATTTAGCAGGGAAAGACAAAGACCGTGCTGCTGACATCAATCAATTTTTTGGCGATCCTTCCATAGCAGCTATTTTGCCAATTCGCGGCGGATGGGGATGCAGCCGAATGTTACCTTATCTAGATTACAATCTCATTCGCAAAAATCCCAAGATCGTAGTGGGTTTCAGCGATATCACATCATTAATTCTAGGGGTGAATGCCAAAACTAATCTCGTGACATTTCACGGTCCCAACGGGCTAAGTTCTTGGAGAACGACTCAAACAGATTGTTTTCGTCGCGTTTTATTTAATGGAGAAACCGTCACCTTTAAAAATGAAAAAGATGGCGGCGATTCTGACCGTTTGATGCAGGTTAAGTACCGAGTTCAAACTATTTCTTCTGGGAAAGCTAAAGGTAAGCTGATTGGGGGTAACCTTTCCGTTTTATCAGCAATTGTTGGCTCTCCTTATGTACCCAATCTCAATGGTGCTATTTTATTTTTAGAAGATTTGAACGAAAATGTATATCGTATAGATCGGATGATGACTCAGTTAAAAATAGCGGGTTTATTTGATAAACTAGCCGGTTTTGTTTTTGGGCAATGTTCCGATTGTTTGCCTGATGCTGACTATGGCTCTTTGACTTTTGAAGAGGTTTTGTGGGATCATATTAAACCTCTAGGGATTCCCGCATGGTCAGGTGCTGCGATCGGACATCTTGAAAATGTACTGACATTGCCTCTTGGTTTAGATGTAGAAATAGACACCGATGCTGGAACAATTCGGATGTTAGAACCTGCTGTTCAGTGACCAGTAGGCATTGGCATTGCCCACCATTTATTCTGATAATTCATACTCACACCTTGCATTAGTTCTTAGAGGACTTTTAGACATCCTCTAAACTATAACTTGATATGTGAGAGCAGAATCAGAAAGTGCAAATTGCTTAAGTTGCTCTCTTATTCTTGCTGGAAGGGAATTAAAAGCACTTCCCCGCCACCCCTTTGTATCTTGATATTCTAGGTACCCACAATACATATCTTTTTTATGAATGTGCCATCCCCAGTTTGCTGGAATCACTTCATATCCACTTAAAGTTTGTGTTAGGTAGAGTGTTATTTCGTCAAGTTTTTGTTGCATTTTCATAGCTGTTTACCTTTTTCATGAATTTAACTTACTTCTTGAACACAAAGCGCGGGCGCTTTATATCATCATTTGGTCTGTATCAATTCCCCAGTCTTGCTTTAGCAAAGTTTTGTACATATTTTCCTTGAGCATCATGTGCTCTTGCAGCTCGACTAGAAAATCCTGTGCTTGTTCGCGAGACATCTGCCGTACATAATCTCCAAAGATTCTCAGGTTAAATTGTTGCTCTAGAGATAGTTCCATCGACTGATTCATCTTTGACCTGCCTTTTTAATTTTTTTTACATATCTCAATACTTATATTTTGATAATAGTCAGTCTTATCATCATAATGACCTGTCTAGAGGTTTAAACTATATGCAATCTTAAGGATGATTATCGGGTAAAAATTTTGTCTGCGGGAATATATACCAATCCTAGGAAGCAAGCCTCATGTGAATTTCTCTAATTTTTGACTGAGCCGTCGTTGCACCAAGATGCATAAGTTATGCATCATTGCCCATGCAGTAACAAAAGTTGAACGAGGTAAATTGCGTCGTAAAGTCCTTGTCCTACCTGCTTTATTTCATCAAAAGATGTATGTGAGACAATCGCTTCTGATGAAGTACTAACTAAAACTTCTCCCACTTGTCCTAAAGAACCAACGACTGGGTATGCCAAAATTACAGGCACTTGCCATACCTCACCTGTTACAAAAAGTTTAGCTTGGTCAGCAGTAAAGCGATCGCTTAAGTAATCGCTGATGAACTCGTTAACTAAAGCTTGTGCTTGTTGAGCAGTTACTTGAGGAATAGTTCGCATTCAAAATTTTTTAAATCTAACAAACTGGTGTTCATATCCTAGCACTTTGCCTCTTTGCGTTTGTAATGTCCTAAGAGGTTGTTTTTAAAGTAGTTGGTTGTGATTTCAGGTACTTATCGATCCCCCCTAGCCCCCCTTGAAAAGGGGGGAACTAAAAGCTTTTGAAAAAGGGGGGAACTAAAAGCAAAGTACTGACTTACTTATTGTCCAAGCTCTTTGATATTATTCATCACTTCTTGATACAACTGCTGATTGTTTTGTTTTTCAAAAATTTTTGCTGCTCGTTGTAAGTCAGCCATAGCACCCTCTTTATCTCCCAATGCGGCGCGAGCATTACCTCGATTATTATATGCTGCTGCAAAGTTGGGAGCTATGCGAATAGCTTCGTCGTAGTCTGCAACTGCTCCTTCTCTATCTCCTAAAATCGTGCGGGCGTTTCCTCGGTTACTATATGCAACAGCATATTTGGAATTGAGGCGAATGGCTTCACTGTAATCGTCTACTGCTGCATTTCTATTTCCATCTGCGGCTCTAGCGTTGCCTCGATTATTGTATGCTTCAGCATAGTTGGGATTAATACGAATTGCTTGATTGTAATCTGTAATCGCCTGTTGTGTTGCTCCCTCTGCTAGATAAACATTTCCCCTATTGTTATAAGCTTGTGCATCATTAGAATTTATTTGCAATGCTTGGTCATAATCTGCGATCGCTTGCTGTCTATTTCCTAACTTAAAGTAGGCAAGCCCTCGCTTATTGTAAGCTTCTCCATAATTAGGATTCAGACCGATCGCTTTATTATATGCAGCGATCGCTCCTTGGAAATCTCCTTTTGTTTGCCTATACTGACCCTGAGTATAAAAGTCTCTAGCACTAGAGGGTCTAGCCACTGAACGCAAGACAGGACGAGATTGAATATCTGTTACAAAGACATCTTTGGTCTTATTACAAGCAACAATTGCCACAGACACAAATACAGCTAGCAACAGATTTTTCATTCTTCATCTTGTCCTTCATCGTTGTCTTGATTTTTAGAGGCGAGTTTCCAATAAGTTTTTTTATCAAATTCTACTGACAATTGTTCTAAGTTTTCTCCTAAGTCTTTTTGTAATTTTTGAGTCAGTGTAATGGGAAAATCAAAATCCACATCTTGATTTTGTACCAACTGTACCAGCTCCATAAACGCGACTTTTACAGTTGTGCGTTCGTAAGAAGACAGCTTAAAATATGGGGTTTCAGATACATTTTGCAATTGCATGGCTTTTTTGATGCGCTCCTGCAAATGCTCGTACTCTGAATTGAGCACCTTCCACTGTTCTTCAATTTCCGCGTATCTTGCATTCAGAACTGCTATATTTTCCGTAGCTGGTTCTGGATTAATTTCTTTGTTTAATTCTATCAAATTTAAATGGACTTGAGCAAGATAAATACAGTCTAAATAAGCATAATCAATTTGTTCTTCAGTTAAAGGTCGCCTTCCCCAATCACTTTTCTGTTCTTGTTTTTCTACATTCTGAAAATTACAAAGTTCTTCAGCTAACGTTTTTAGTTGATAGTTAGGGACTGGTAAAGCATAATAGGGAATTTGTTTTGCTAATTCTAAAGTACAAGTAATATTTTTTGCTTTCTTACCACCTAAAAATTTTAAATCGTAGCTAGCATTATGAAAAATTTTTTCAATTTTGGAATCAATCACGACCTTGTCGATAAACTCAGCAACAGTGTGAGGCTGGTTGAGGACATCCAAAATAAAAGTGCGATCGCCACTTAAATCTGTTGGATTGTCCAATACTTGAATCAGCGACAATCTAGGATTGCGAGTATTGTACTCAGCAACTTCTGTATCAATCCACAAAGTGTCAGCTTTTGTGTATTCAGCAATAAGAGAACGAATCATACTTTCTGAAGTCACGTATGGCATTTGTAATTTTTCCTTATTATGAGGATGTGTGAAAAGTTTTGGGCGAATATAATTCGCTACTATACAAATTAAGTCCACCTCCGTGGACTAATACAAAATCAAGGATTCGCTAACCTGCACCAGGCAGGTTTTGTCTGTGTAGCCGCGATTACGAACATCGCCAAGGCTGTATTGCTAGATTTTTCAAACAACCTCTTAGAGATAACAGTAAATTCAGTTATAACTCTCCAAGTTACCATACAAATCAGGGATGTTACAGATACAGGGTTTCACGATCGCACTAATGATTGAAGAATATTTATTTCCTAGGCTGGATTCTTTCAAACTCAGACTCAAGTCATTTTATGTATGTACTCAATATGTTTTAAATCTACTTGCAACTAACTATGCGCTACTTTGTCTTAGCCACTGACTACGATGGTACGCTAGCAACTGACGGTCGCGTGAGCGATGAAACTATAGAAGCTTTAAAACGCCTGCGCCTTTCTGGTAGAAAACTGATATTAGTGACAGGGCGCGAACTGGAAGATTTGCAGCGTGCATTTTCAGAATTGGATTTATTTGATTGCGTAGTGGTAGAAAATGGCGCTTTGTTATACTCTCCTGCTTCGCGTCAGGAGAAACTATTAGGCTCAAAACCGCCCGAAGAGTTTGTCAAAGCATTACGCGATCGCAAGGTTGACCCTTTGTCAGTTGGTCGAGTCATTGTTGCCACTTGGCATCCCAACGAAACAACAGTACTGCAAACAATTCGCGAGTTGGGGTTAGAATTGCAAGTCATTTTTAACAAAGGTGCAGTCATGGTACTGCCTTCCGGGATTAACAAAGCCGCAGGACTAAACGCGGCTTTAGATGAATTGAAGTTATCACCGCATAATGTTGTTGGTGTGGGGGATGCGGAAAACGATCATGCTTTCTTAGAACTGTGCGAGTGTTCTGTTGCTGTTGCGAACGCTTTGCCTATGGTAAAAGAGCGAGTCGATTTTGTCACCGAAAACAGTCGCGGTGCTGGTGTCGTCGAACTAATCGACCAATTACTGGCTTCAGATTTAGCTGAAGTAGATACTCAAAGGGAAAAACACAGTATTTTATTGGGTACGAGAGAAGATGGTTCTCTCGTTAATATAAAGACATATGGATCGAGTCTCTTACTAGCTGGTACTTCTGGTGGTGGAAAATCGACCTTGGCAACCGCTATACTAGAACGCATTGCTGAGCAAAATTATCAATTCTGTATCATTGACCCTGAAGGCGATTACGAAAACTTTGAAGATGTAGTTATTTTGGGCGATGCTAACAGAGCACCGAGCATACAAGAAGTTCTAGATCTACTAGAGCAACCGCACCAAAATACAATTATTAACTTACTAGGTATTGCTCTAGCAGATCGACCTGCATTTTTTGCCGAACTGTTACCCCAATTACAGGAATTAAGAGCACGCACTGGTCGTCCTCATTGGATAGTAGCAGATGAAGCTCATCACCTCATGCCTGCTTCTTGGAATCCTGCTTCTCTGACACTTCCTCAACAACTTGATTGCATGATGTTTATAACCGTCCATCCCGATCAAATGTCTCCTGCAGCATTGTCTTTGGTTGATGCCATGATTACTGTAGGTTTATCACCTGAGAAAAACATCGAGCAATTCTGTTCAATAGTGGGTCATTGTCCCCCACAACTTGCTCCTCAAAAACTCGAACCAGGAGAGGCGATCGCATGGTTCCGCGAATCAGACACCGAACCCTTCCGTTTCCGCATCACTCCCGGACATACAGAACGCCGCCGTCATGTACGCAAATATGCTCAAGGACAATTGGGAGAAGATAAAAGCTTTTACTTTGTAGGAGCAGAAGGCAAACTCAATCTCCGCGCTCAAAACTTAATTTTGTTCACCCAAATTGCTGAAGGAGTTGATGACGAAACCTGGCTGTATCACCTCAAGCAAGGAGATTATTCTCGTTGGTTTCAAGAAGCAATTAAGGATGACTCTCTAGCAGAGGAAGCCGCAAAGATAGAGAAGACTGCTAATGGTTCCGCCAGTGAAAGCCGTGCTGCCATCAAAGCCGCAATTGAACAGCGTTACACGCTACCAGCGTAACTAAAAGACGACCTACCACTACCGCGATCGTCCGTATCATCCATACGGGCTTCGCCATTATTATAAATAGTCACAATATCCTCCGATTGCTTTTATGTTGTTTACCAGCTCCACAACTTAACGAAGATGACAGCCTAAAACATCTAGCATAAGAGTTATTTTTGACTAACTCCCCGGCGTAAACTTATATCTTATTAAATTATAAATAACAACAACAACAACAGCGTAGCTGATATGAAGTTTTATCACTACGCTGTTTTCACATCTATACAAAAGAATATTTTAAATCTATAATGTAAACAACGAATTGAGGATAAGTAAGGATGAAAGTCCAAAAAGGTATCCTCCCAGAGAGCAACCGTCCGGTTTGGATGGTGCTAGATGATGAATATTTGCCGATTGAACCAATCCAAAAATACCTGCATTATCTGGACAGTGTGGGACGGAGTCCAAACACGATTCAGACTTATGCTCACAACCTTAAACTATTCTGGGGAAGGTTTGCATCTAATTCAAATAAGAGTTCTAAACCTTTTGAAACTGCACGTAAATGCAGCATTCGTTGTAAGTTATCTAGCAGGTGATGTAAATCAAAAGAACTGAGATTGAGTGTTATCCTACCTGCTTCAATTTTGAACATTTCCAAAATATTATTAATTAAGTTAAGCAGGTGTTCTCCCCCACGATTAATGATATCCAGATTTTGCAGGTTTTCTTGCGATAATGTACGATCGCGGCTCATCAATTGGGTAAAGCCAAGAATAGCATTGAGCGGTGTTCGCAGTTCGTGACTCATATTAGCTAGAAATTCACTTTTGGCATGATTGGCAGTGTCAGCCGCGAGCGCAGCTTGTTGCAATGCTGTTGATTGTTGTTGAGTTTTTGCCAGTAATTCTGCTTGCTGTAGTGCTACTCCCAATTGATTGCCTATTTGCACAACAACATTAATTTCTCCTGTTTTCCAATTACGAGAACTGGAATTTTGATAGTTTGCAAGAAGTCCCCAAGTTGCTCGCCACAAAATATTGGAATGGTAACATAAGCCTTAGCTTGAAAACGTTCCAAAAGGTTAATGTAACACGAGTCAAAGTTAGCTTTGTATATATCGGGAACGCACAAACAACTTGTACCTCGTCTGTAAACCCCACCTTGGGTTTCTTGCATATAAGTATCTAAAACTTGGTTATCTTGACTGTTAAATAACTGAACAATACAACGTTCGTTTTCTAAAGCGTTGTTCGTTTGAGCAGGGTTATTTTTATGTTCTTCAATGATAGACACCCAGCTTTTGCCTACAGACTCAGCGATAAATTCTCCACTCCAATCTGGATTAAAACGGTACACAACAACGCGATCGCAATTAAGCACTTGCCGCAATTCTTGTGTTGTAGCAGCAAAAATCTTTTTCAGATCTAACGATTGCCGCATACTTTGAGTTACCTGGAATATGGCTTTTTCTCTTTCTGCACTTTCCCTTAATTCAACTTCTGCACGTTCGCGAGATTGAATTTCATTTTGTAATTGAGCGTTTTGCTGTTTTAGCTTTTTCTGCCATTTTTAGGTATGAATTTGATTTTCTGTACGCAATAAAATTTCTTCTCTTGTAGTTGGTTGTGTAATATAATCAAAAATACCTAATCTTAAGTATTTTAATTTTTCCCGATTATCATTTTGAATATGAACCAAAATTATGGGAATATCTTGAGTTTTCTCATCAGCTCTTAATTGTTGGCAAATTGTATAACTCTTTGTCTCCGGTAGGGTAATGTGTAACACAATCAAATCCGGTAGCTCCAAAAGAGTATCATCAAGCATTTGTTGTTGAAAGCCGATTCTTTGAACTCTATAATCTTTATGGACAAGGATGTTAAATAGCTCATCGATCTGTTCTACGCGATCGTCAAAAAATAAAATTTTTGTATCTCGAACATCCTTTTCCATAAAATTAAGTTTTTCCTTTTCTGATGCTATTAAAAAAATCTAATTAAAACCGCCACCAAATCTTCTGCACGTAACTGAGAATACCCATAGCGACTGCACCTAAAAGCAACAGCCAGATAATCCCTCCAGGAAGAAAAGTAATCGCACCAAAACCTCTCAAAACCCAGATAGCGATCGCAATACCAAGAAAAACGCCAATAGATTGGTTTAACCTGCGATTTAGTTTAGACGAATTCATTTCGAGTTCTCCTGTATCAGAAGCTTACTTTTGTTGTAACTTGGTTTTTTATTTTATCTTGATAAGATTTTACAAATCCTAAAAGACTCATAAAGCGTACAGTATTATAGGAATCATAAATGATTTATGAAAATTTTTAAGTGCTATAGGGTAGGCATTGCCCACCAAAAGCTTATATGGTAGGTATTGCCCAACGCCACTCCTCCAATCGCGGGGAGACCCGCACGCGAGGGTGGCTCCCCTACGTATAATTCAAAAATCAAGTAGGATTCCTATATATAAATCATCTTAAACAATATTTCAGTATTTACACTGAATACAATTGCGGAAGAGTTGTGAACAATTTAAGAAGTATTTGGTGTCCGAAAAATATAGAGCTATACGCTAGCTTTTCAAGTTAGGAAGCTCACCAGCGTTCCCTAGATTGACAGTCTAGGTGAACTGGTGAATTTTGACCTGTTTTGTTGGTGTCTGGAGGATCTGAAGCTAAGAGGAAAATCAATTATATGAACTGAGAATGCTAAAAATCTTAATGTTAGCGATAAGAAGAGGCCAGTTTTTATGAAGTTTTGGTAATAAAAGCAAATATGTGACTATTTCCGGAAAACTTGTATATTGGATTGGAACTAAAATTGGCATATTTGACTCGATTGAGTTCAATATCCAGTAAAACCTTATAGTAATGGATGTGTGAGGAATGATTAAAAGTAATATGAGTGCATCGTTGATATCGCACACTGTTAATACTGGTTCAAGTATGGTTTGGAATCAAGACCAACAAAGATTATTGATGCAAGGCGAAATTTTGGTACAGACAAGCTCCCATACAGCATGGGGCGGTGCTGTGACCGCTACAATGTACGTGCCACTGGTGCGATCGCAAGTTTGGCAGCAAATCACGGATTATCCCCGTTGGGTACAATATTTTCCCGATGTTACCAAAAGTGAAGTCCTACAACGAGGAGAAGTCAAACGTCTGTATCAAGCGGCACAAAAAGCTTTCTTATTTTTTACGGCTCAAGTAGAAATATATCTTAACGTTGTAGAAGAAATTGGGCAAAGGATACAATTCCGGTTGGAAGAAGGAACATTTCATGATTTTACAGCTAATTTAGAGCTAAAAGATTGTGGCAATGGCACTTTACTAACCTATGGAGTAGCAGCAACTCCAACCCTACCCGTACCATCAATTTTTATACAACAAGCAATGAACTTTGAATTGCCAACGAATATGCGTAAAATGCGACAAGTGCTTTGTAAGGGTCAGTGAAAGCGATGTCAGAGGCAACTGAAATTTTAGACTTTTGGTTTGGCAAACCAGATGAACCGGGTTATGGAAAACCAAAATCTTCATGGTTTAATAAAAAACCAGAATTTGACGAAGAACTTCGAGTCCGGTTTTTAAGCGCTTATCAAAAAGCAGCAGCAGGACGTCTCGACGAATGGCTAGATGCTCCTAAGAGCTGTTTAGCTCTCGTCTTGCTGCTCGATCAATTTCCCCGAAACGTTTTCCGAGATACTCCCGAAGCCTTTTTAACGGACTGGGAAGCACTCTCCGCAGCGCATCATGCCATTGCTCAAGGCTACGACAAGAAACTATTACCCGTCCAACGCTGGTTTATTTATCTCCCCTTTGAACACAGCGAAAACTTGGAGCATCAACGGAAGTCGGTTCAGTTGTTTGAGCAACTCACCAACGATCCGGACAGCGCCAGTTGTATTAATTATGCTATTCGCCATATGAAAGTCATTGAGCGTTTTGGTCGCTTTCCCCATCGCAATGCAATTTTAGGAAGAACTTCAACGCCAGAGGAAAAAGAGTTTTTAAAACAGCCAAGTTCTTCTTTTTGACAGTGACCAGTTTAACAGTGACCAGTGACCAGTTAATTCCCATACTTCAAAGTAAGGGATTTGAATTATGAATCAATTTCTTTATTTTTTCATAATAAATTTAGAGACTTGTATCGTATATTACATGAATGGTCACTGGTCACTGGTCACTGGTCACTGTTCACTGAAATGCATATTGTTTATATTCTGATAAATTTATTGAATCTTGAAAAGTAATTGGTTCGCTGCCGAATAACACTGCATCTAATTCGCTTTCTGTGAAAGAATAGCCTAGAGTAGCAGCAAAATTAACAATTTTTGTTTTATCCCAATCCCAAACTCCAAATAATCCTTGAATGCAACACTGACGGTAGTATTGCTCGTAAATTGCTCGCTCCGACATCAATGTGTCATAAAAAGCATTCACTTGCTCTAGTGCCATAACATTTCATCTCCCGTTAGTATTATTTGTAGCATCTAGAAAAGCTACATAAATTCACCAGTTAATTCCGGTTACTTCCATTATTCAAAAGGTTTGTGTTCTGGCAAGGATAAATTTAGAAAAAGGGATTAGGGATTGGGGATTAGGGACTGGGGACTGGGGACTGGGGAACTCGGGGATTAGGAAATTAATTTACAATCGCCAATCGCCAATCGCCAATCGCCAATCCCCTATCCCTTATTTGATGCAATACAAGGTCGGATCTCATCCCCAAAAAGCCAGCCTTGAGTACCATCGGGTAGTTCAACTTCAGTAAAATCACCGCGCGAGCGCAAAAATAAAACCCTTTCGCCTAGCTTGAGTTGTTTGATTGTGCCAACTTCCGTTCCTGGTTCGGGACGTAATTTAGCTATGAATCTACCACCTGGAGGGGAAACAATACGACAAAGTTGGGGTTTTTCGGAGAGCCAACTCTGTTGTGCGTTACTTCCGCTTGTATTGTCGGCGTTAAAAAAGACCAATCCACCAATTACACTCGCACAAGCAGCAAAACTGACTCCTAATAAGCGTGGCACTTTGTTAGGTATTGAGGCAATGGTCGATCGACTCGATCGCAAAATCAGCTTTGAGTGTTCTTTGATGCTATGAACTTTGGGCATCCGTATAGTTTTCACAACAGGCTGTTGCGGGGTTATCGGTACAAGTGCGAATTCAATTGGAACATAGCCTGCTGGATAATCTTTGCTTGCGATCGCACTCACCTTAACATTGAGTTGTCCCAAACGTATGTTGCTGCCGATAAAAAGTGGAATTTCACCAGCCAAAAGCAATTGCTTATCAACAATAGGAGGATTTCTTTGGCGTAAATTCCGCAAATAAAACCTTTCCCTTGCTTGATGAAAAAAGATTTCAATATGCAGCCCTGATACGGTTGGATCGTTTAAGACAATATCGCACTCTTCGGGATTGCGACCAATACGAACTCTACCGGGCTTCTTGCTGTGTTGTTTCTCAGTAATTTTACGATTCTTAGCTAATTCTCCTTCTTCCCATTCCAAAGTCAGTTCGTGTAGAGTTGTGGTTGTAACAGTCGCTTGAGCATTTGAACGTTGATTGGGGTGAGATGCTAATTCTCGAAGCGCACACAAAGCCTCAGTAGCTGTTTGATAACGATCTTTGAAGTGATAGCGCGTCATTTGAGTTAAGACAGCAGCTAATCCGGGACTAACACAAGCTAAATGCTGCCATAAAGTTTCTCCTGTGTTCGGATCGTCTTGGAGTTTGTGCGGGTACACACCTGTCAGTGCTTGAATACCCATCATCCCCAAGGCGTAGATATCGCTGCTGGGACGGGGTAAGCGTCTAATTTGTTCGGAAGGCATATACCCGCGAGTTCCGACAATCAGAGTGAGATTGTTATGTCCCGTGCGAGTTGCTGTTTGACTTCGCAATTGTTTAATTGCGCCAAAGTCAATCAGAACTAAGTTGTTATCTGAAGTGCGTCTAATGAGATTGCTAGGTTTAATATCACGATGAATTACTCCTTGGCTGTGGACAAACTCCAAAATGCTTAGTACTTCAATGAGCAATTGGATAACTTGGCTTTCCGTCCATCTAAGCCCTAAAGTTATTTCTTTGTTGAGAGAGTACCCATCTACAAATTCTTGTACCAAATAAAATTCTTGATTTTCTTCAAAGTATGCAAATAGTCGGGGGATCTGGTCGTGACTACCCAACTTTTGCAATGTTTCCGCTTCTTTTTGAAATAATCTTCTAGCAGTTTCTAAAATTTCCGGGTCTGTACTAGAAGATTTGAGATGTTTGAGGACGCATTTAGGATTTCCGGGGAGGTGAGTGTCCTCAGCAATATAAGTTTGTCCAAAGCCCCCTTCACCCAATACTTCAAGGACTTTGTAATGCCCTGCTAGTAACTGCCCAATCATGTTGTGATGGTGATTATAAAAAGATTTCTGCAATGATTCCCCATGTCAAGAAAAGATAAAGGATGAAAAGAATCATGAAGAATCAAGGATCGTAAATAACAACTTTTCATACTTAACACTTGATACTTCACACTTTATCTAACATATTTTTCTAAAGAATAGGGAAAGTAAAATTGAAAATAGTTTGTGTTGTTTGTTGCACTTGACTTGAAGTGCTGTGGGGTCGTTTTCGGTGGATATCAATAAAACGACCCCAGTACATAAATGAATATCAAATCTAGTAAACCATTGTTGCCAGTTTGGCACATTTACTCAAAAGCAAATTCAATTTTCTGGGGGATTTTTATTTCCTCATTTTGTCAAATTTTTATCAATTTAAATTAGACTGTTCGACTCCGTTGAGTCAAAATAACATAAAGCTACCAACATAAAAGTTTGAAATAAACATTAATATCTCATTTGTAAAAGACTCTAAAAAGTTAGACCATATACAGACACACAAATATGTTTCTGTATGTACTAAGTACAGCGATAAGCCGGGTACGGCTTGCGCCTTCATGCGATCGCAAAAGCTACTTTTATAAAAATTTTGAAAAAAGCTTTTTATACAGATAATTCTACGGTAAAAGATAATTTATGTCTGAGTGAAGGTATCCCTATGATGAAGAACTCTTTTCGGCTAGAAGTTGGGACAATTTGTGTCACTATACTCTTGACATTATGTGGATGCGTGTCTCCCATGGATTTAGATAATGTTAAATTTGAATTGCAAGATACGCAACAACAGCTTCAAGAGGCGCAAAAGCAGTTGAAGCATAGCAAACAACAAATCCAAGTACTGCAACAACAACTTAAACAAAAAAATTCTGATATTGTAACAATGAATACTTGTTTGCAAGGTGTAGGGCGAGCGTTATCTGACATGGGAGATGGGAACAGTTCTAAGGCTTTTGTAAATTTATCGTCAGTCGCTCAAGAATGTCGCCAATCCGATATCATTGCAGAAAAAGTGCGCGTTGAGAAAAATAAGATATCTACCATAACAGTGACCAGCGAGCAATAATCACCTGACCAGTGTAGGGGCGCAACGCCGCCGCGCCCCTACTAACTGTTAACTACTTCCTACTCCCTATTCCCTATTTTTCTGCTTTCTGCCTCCTTACTTCTGCCTTCTTACGAGGAATTAAAAATGGAGGTATGGGACAATCCAAAGTAATGACGAGCGCTCGCAACAAATCTGCTTCTTCAAGAGTGACTCGATTATCAACCATCACGGTATGGGCGCAAGCATCAATTATCGCTTGCTTCAATTTGGGACTAGCAAGACGCAAGCGATCGAGGCTTTTCTTAATTCCAGCAAAATTACAAGCAATTGGTGTTTCCGGTTTTTCTTGTTGCTCTACTTTGGGAAGTTTAAAAACTCCGCTACGAAAAGCGTAGGCGATCGCATCGGGTTGAGATTGTCCGACTTTTGCTAGTGCGGAAAGCACGAGGATACAATCTGACCAAATCTCTTGTATGCTGTCAAATTGCTCTGTTTTGGATGAAGATTCTGGATGGATACAAGGTTCGAGACGATGCCACAGCACTATCTGTAAAACAAATTCCCATAGTGATAAGTCGCCACCCACTTTAATCAAACCCTTAACGCATTTGCAAATTTGTTGGCACTCTTTAGGAGAAGATTGACGTAATGCGGGTATTGCTAAATCCACTAGAGGTAAGCGCATACTAGGATCTAACGAGGCTATTTCTTTACCAAACAATAGAGTTTCTTCTACTACCTCAGCAGGTTGTACTTCTCGCAACCACTCAAGTTGGCGATGCTCCAGAGGAGCCGCTTCGCGATCGCGCACCTGAGATTTAGTATGATTTAATGACAGTGCATAAATAATAGCCATTGCACTTTGTTGCTTTTGCAAGCCCAAACGTAGGGATTCTGGTAAATCTGCCAGTATCTTTTGAGCATAAGTAAAATGCTCTGGAGTTACTTTTCCCACTTGATTGACAACCTTTTCTGGGGAAACAGCAGAATCCATCGTAGACGAACTGTTACCAGCAAAACCCATTACCGAACCGTGAGCATGAGAATGGCTTTGAACGCCAGAGCCAGATGGTTTATAGTTCAAACCGCGAATACGGCGGATGCGATCGGAAAGTGGTGGGTGAGTTGCTAGCATATCTTCCCATAAAGAAAGTTGAAGCGCATTGCCAAAAAACATATGACTTGCGGCTTCAGCAGCAGGAGAATACAGCCCCGAACCTCTTGTTTCTAGTTTTTCAAGCGCTCCTGCAATACCATCGGCGTTACGGGTAAATTGGACGGCTGAAGCATCAGCAAGGAATTCTCGTTGTCGGGAAACTGCTGCTTGAATCAAACGTCCGCAAAAAAATCCTACACCTCCAATCGACATCAATGCCAAACCAAACAGCCAAAAACCTCTCTCGTTACGGTAGCTGCTACGCAAGCGTAGGATAAAGACTCCCGTCAGGTAAAGAAACAAAATACCGTGAAGCAATCCTACCAAACGCAAATTCAACCGCATATCTCCATTAAGAATATGGCTGAACTCATGACCTATCACACCTTGCAACTCATCCCGGTTGAGTTGTTCCATGCAACCACGGGTGACTCCAATAACCGCATCGTTGGGAGTAAACCCTGCAGCAAAAGCATTGATGCTTTGTTCTGAGTCAAGGACATAAACAAACGGTACTGTGATGCCAGAGGCGATCGCCATTTCTTCTACAATATTTAACAGTTGTTGCTCGCTAGGATTTGCCATATCTGATATCAGTAATCTTCCACCCAACTCAGTAGCGATCGCACTTCCACCGTCTCTGAGGCAAGCCATTTTGTAAAAGCTAGCTAGAGCAATGATAACTGTCGTGACACCTGCAACGCACAGAAATAATTGTGGATGCCACCAAATTCTAGGAGCCATGCGGAGAAAAAATAGCGTAGCAACGTAAACTGCTCCAATAATTGCCATTATTGATAAAACAAACAACCCAATTAACTGTTGAGTGTTTTGGCGTGCTCGGTCCTGATTTTCAAAAAAATTCATATACTCTTTAAAAAGACACGCGAGGCGCTGTTCTCATTTCTGGTGTGGCTTCTTGCAACAGTGCAGCAGCAACAAAGTTAAAACTACTTGCGATGATATTGCTAGGGAATGCTTCTATTTTTGTGTTGTAAAGAGTTACCGAATCATTGTAAGATTGGCGTGCAAAAGCAATCCGATTTTCAGTAGAAGATAGCTCCTCCATCACCCGACTCATTGTTTGGTCTGCTTTCAACTCTGGATAAGATTCTGAAAGGACAGAGATGCGACTCAATGCACCTGCTAAAACGGCTTCAGCATTTCCCAATTGCTGCATTGCTTGAGGATCTCCCGGATTTTGCGAAGCGCGACTACTTGCAGAGATAGCAGAATTCCGAGCAGCGATAACTGCTTCTAAAGTTTCCCGCTCGTGCTTCATATAACCTTTAGCTGTTTCGATTAAATTCGGAATCAGGTCATAACGGCGCTTTAATTGAATATCAATTTGAGCGTAAGAGTTTTTGTAGCGGTTACGAAATTTTACTAAGTCATTATAGCTATTGACAAAAATCACAGCTAAAGTTGCAATCAATACACCTAAGAAAATAACAATTCCCATAATTTTTTCAAGTATTAGTTTGAGTTATATACAGCAAAAGTTAACTGCGTATGCTCATTGAGTTTAATAGCACTGTGCCAGATTTGTCATCTGTATAACTAATTACGTAATTTCACTAATGAATTTATGTAGAAAACTGCAAGACCACTGCTACTTATCTTGGGTATTCTTGAATAATAAAAACTTGTCTACTAGATTTAGGTTGATTCTGCTTTTTGATCCGAACTGGGCGATTTTGCAGTACTACTGTAGAGTCATAACCTTGCGACTTTAGGTCTTGCAGGTAAGTATAGAGGGACTGAGCTTGTCCTATGTAATCTCTATCAGTTTTACATATGATGATACCGTTGTGAGAAATACCGCTTTGATGCAATATGATGAAGTCATCACGGTTCAGAGTGATGACAACGCGAGCGTTCTGTGTTGCAAAAGTAAGAACACCCTCATCAGGAATACCTTGATTTGCTTGCCCTGCTTCGTAGGAAGTTAGGACATCATATCCAAACTGACGCAGTTCTCTGACTATATCTATTGGAAAATTCTCATTAGAGTAGAATTTAATCATCGTTGTCCTCAGTATACCTGGTAACTGCCCGATCTAGTTGTTCTCGGTGTTGTTCGTAGTATATCCATGCAGCAGTTAAATCATCAGTGTTTAGAGCAGGATAGTTCCGTAGTAACTCCTCATCATCTGCTCCTTGTTGACGAAAAGCGACTAGTGTCCACACAGGAATGCGTGTATTACGAATGCGTGGCTGTCCACCGCATACACCAACTGTTACTTGAATTGGCTTGCTGCTCAATCGCTCTTGTAAAAAGATACGCTCTTCTGGGCTAAGAGATTCGATTATCTGCACTAGTGAATCGACCAATTGCGTGTTCATGGATTACTACCTACTCACAATGAGGAACCAGAAGCATGAGCTATCACTACAGCATGGTAATTCAATGGTCACAAGAGGAGCAACTCTTTTTGGTACACTTGCCAGAGTTTCCCTGGCAGGAGTTTCATACCCATGATAGAACTTATGAAGAAGCTGCCAAAAATGGTCGGGAAGTTATAGAAACTTTCGTTGAGATGCTGACTGAAGAGAATAAACCACTCCCAGAACCTAGAATAATACCAACAAAGCCGTTACAAGTTGCTTAATTAAAAGTCCAAATAAAAACCCCCGCTACCGTCTGTTTTCTGCCTTCCCCCCTCACCATGTCTTTTGAAAATGGGTTGCAGCATGGAAGTGAACCTGATGGGTTTGTAATGTCGTACCAGGAGGGCGATGTTAGGATCGAGTTACGTGTCACCGTTCCCCACTATTCACTCATTTCTAAGCGATGCCGCTACCCTGCGAACTTTGCCATCGAGAGATGCTCGCTCTCACAGAACACCACCTAATTCCCCGCCAAAAGACGAAGCGCAAGGGGCTTGACCCCAGCCCCACGATTCAAATTTGCTCTGCCTGCCATCGGCAAATTCATATTCTCTACGACAACTCTCACCTGGCACTGCACCTAAATACTCTGGAGAAGCTAAAACAAGATCCGCAACTACAAAAATTCCTAGCCTGGGTTCACAAGCAAGACCCGAATAAAAGAGTAAAAATGGAGCGAAAGCGTTGAACCTTCTTTCTCGCTTCGTGCCATTAATTATTAGAATTTACTGTTTTTTTGCTTTAAAGTACCAGTAAAGGTTAGCAACAGTTAAGTCTGGTAATTCTTGCTAACTAGAAGGAGCAAAACCTTTGTATCCAGTTGCTAACGCTTGTTGAGTTATATAATCTTCGGACTCCTTACGTGAACTAGGTAGAATTATAAATTTTAGTTGATCCCGTAGAGATAAATAATGGGATTTTTTTAGTTGGGAGCAGTTTGATAAATGCTCGAAGGAAGTTTTGATAAAGTTGGACTCAATTGTTACGACGATTTTTGATGAGTTCGTCAGATTAGTTGAAAACGCAGTTGAACAAGGGCTAATGTTTTACAGTGGTTTCCTCGCTAGAAAACTCAGGTATCGTCAAGAAACAATAGAACAACGTGAAGCAGAAAAAGCTTGGATTGAGGAGCAGTATCAGGAATTGATGCGAGTGCGGGATGGAATTGAAGCAATTTTATTTAGTAACACAAACTATTGACAAAAATTATAACTTTTATTGAAGAAAATACACGTACTTCTTCAACAGCGAACGCGGAACTTAAAACCGAATTGCAAGAAAGCATTAGCCATCTTGTAACGGTCATTGGGAATTTTGCAGATGAGGCGTACAACGACTAGGGCAAACGCATTAAAATTTGTCAAAAATGAACTTGACAAAAATACATAGGCATGAATCAGAATGCTGGAGATTTAGTTGCTAGGGCAGTTAGCTGCACTTGAGATGTGATGAATTCAGTATTCGGTTCAATCAAACGTGATTACGAAAAGATAATTGGGTCGGGCGGCGTGAAAATGCAACCTTATTGAAGTGATAAAAAGAATTGGAAAGTATTGTAGAACAAGCTTTTAGACTTAATGCTGAAGCCAAGGTAGAATTTGTGTAAGAATCAAAAACCTCAGAAAATGAATAAGTGATAAAATCAAAATTCGGGTATAGGTTGCGCTCGCGAAAACTAGAGATCGCAACCTATACCCGTACCTGAATTAAATAAAATGGAGACAGGCTCATAAGTTGATTTTAGGCTAAGGTAGTAGTTAAAATGATTGTGTGACAAATTCAGTAACTTTCTTGGTAGAATGAAGTCGAATGAAATTGTTAAAAAGTAGCAATCGAGGAGGGCGACGTGAAAACGCAGGCAGGAAAGCTACCTGGAAAAATCCGGACACAATGACTATTCGTGTGCCAAAAATCATTGCCGCACAAGTCATGGAGATAGCTCACAGGCTTGACTCTGGAGAAAAGATTGATTTTGACACTAATTCAAAATCGGAGATAAATGAATTAGTGACAGAATCAATAGCAGACTCTGAGTCCAGCCCGAAGGGCGATCGCCAAGCGATAGTGCCTTCGGCAGAATTCCGAGATGAAAAAATCACAGAATCAATCCAGGGGTTCAAGAGCGAATCTAAACCAATCACAAATTCTCGCTCGTCTAATTTGGACACATTTGAAAATGTAACAAAATCAAATCTACCAAAAACTGAATTAGGGAATGAATTAGTAACAGAATCAAATCCTCCTAATTTTGAAAATGTAACAAAATCAAGTAAGAGTGTAAATGAAGCAATTGAGCTAGCGAAAAAAATGCTAAAACATAAAAAATCAGCCCGTCACACAGTTGCTAAGCTAATCTCAAAACTGTATTCAACTTCTGTATCATTTGAAGATTTAAAATAAATTTTTTCAAAAAATTTCAGAATTATTAATCAGAGATGAAACTAAAACCTAAAATTACTATAGCTGAACATTTTAGCAATATTGATGACCCTAGAATAGAACGAAGAAAATTGCATAAATTAATTGATATAATAACAATTTCTATTTGTGCTGTTATTTGTGGAGCGGACACATGGGAAGATATTGAGTTGTTTGGGGAGTCAAAACAGGAATGGTTGAAAAAATTTTTAGAATTACCGAACGGTATTCCCTCCCATGATACTTTTGCAAGATTATTCGCTCGCCTCAATCCCGAACAATTTCAAAAAAGTTTTATAAGTTGGATTCAATCTATTAGTAAGTTAACAAATGAAGAGATAATTGCAATTGATGGAAAAACACTTAGGGGTTCTTATGATACGTCAAATGATAAAGCAGCCATACATATGGTTAGTGCTTGGGTATCTGCCAATTGTTTGGTTTTAGGACAAGTCAAGGTTGATGAAAAGTCGAATGAAATCACAGCAATTCCTAAATTGCTAAAAGTTTTATGTCTTCACGGCTGCATTGTAACCATAGATGCAATTGGATGTCAGAAAGAAATCGTCAACCAGATTGTTGAACAAGGTGGAGACTACGTTATTGCTTTAAAAAAGAATCAAAATTCCTTATACGAAAGAGTTGACTCTCTATTTAAATCAGCGATTAGTAACCAATTTCAAGGGTTTGATAAAAGCGAATTTCGTCAAGATGAATTAGGTCATGGTCGTCAAGAAATTCGACAATGCGTAGTGTTGAGTAATATTCAAGACTTAATCGATCCAGAAAATAAATGGTCCTCACTTACAAGTATTGGGATGATAAACTCATGGCGGACAGAAAATGAGACAACGACATTGGAAACTCGTTATTTTATTAGTAGTCTGCCTAATAATGCTGAATTATTAGCCCAAGGAGCACGCACACATTGGAGCATAGAAAATAAACTGCATTGGGTTTTGGATGTTCAATTTAATGAAGATAGTTCGCGAATCAGAAAAGATAATGCGCCTCACAATTTGGCAATTCTTAGGCATATTGCTCTCAATCTCTTGAATCAAGAGAAAACAGTGAAAGCTGGAGTCAAACGCAAACGGAACAAAGCCGGATGGGATAATGAGTATCTGGAAAAAATTCTTAGGGAATTATAAATTTATAAATTCAATTAAATTGAATTAATTCTTTAGTGAATTTTGGATAAAAAATTAAAATTTTATCTAATTTCTCTTTGAGATTCTTACAACTATTTCTATTGAGAATTAGAAAAATTATTATGATTCTTAGAAAACATAAGTTTCGTTAATCAAAAATCTAATTTTTCTATAGAAGAGTCAGAATTTGAAAATTATACACTTCATAATTCTGGTTCTTTTGGAAATTTTAATGCGTTTACCCTATACAACGACCGAGAGCAAGCTAAAGCCGACCGAGAGCAAGCTAAAGCCGACCGCCAAAATTTCCAAACTGAAATTATGGAAAATTTAGGAATAAAAATGTTAGAATATGTCTGATAATCAAGTTACATCAAAACAATAAGAGATATTTGTTCGCGAGAATCAACAAACAAAACGTTGGAATTTAATGAAAAAAGTACGAGGTGTTTGGGCAGATAGGGAAGATTTAAATAGTCTGCAAAATATCAGAAAAGAATGGGCTCGTTTGCTCTATAAAGAGACAACTATATATACATAGAACTACTATCAGACAACAAAAACAGAGAGAAAGTAGTACAAATATAACTAAAAAAGAGTTGAGCAAAATCAAATATTTGATAATTCTCAGCATTAAGCTGCCCTGCCAACTGTAGGGCTTTTCTGAAAAGGCGGCACCCAGATTTGAACTGGGGAATGGAGGTTTTGCAGACCTCTGCCTTACCACTTGGCTATGCCGCCAGACTTAGCTTAGTTACTAGTTTTTAGCTCTTAGTTAGTCACCTGCCTACCTGCCATTTAGCAGATCTAGTAGCCAACTGTTAAGCTCTCTTCATCATAGCATAGAGGTGTTATGGTAGCCAACACCTCTACAATAACTTATTTAGCATAAGTTAACAACGCTAGTTCAAGCTAGTTACTTGATGGATACCTGTAGAAGTAGCGGTTGAGCAGAGCACCTTAAATCTATGCTAATCTGTGCATAAATTAGTAATACGCAGCTCGATCTTGAAATTGTATCAAGCTACTGCATTTTGATAAAAAGCTTGTATGTGAGCAAACCATGAAACGCGAGATTCATCCCAAGCATAGAACATATGCCCACCCTGAAAATGTTTTAGAATCAGATTAGGACGAATTACTGGATCTAATTTCATCATATCTGCTAGATGGTTTGAGGAGAAATAAGGAGTTACCAAATCAAAAAATCCATGAGTAATATACACTTGCATATAAGGATTTAAAGCCATTCCCACACGCAAATCGTCTACCGACCCAATAAAGCCCTGCTTAAACTCGCCTTGAATGTCATATTTCCAAGCTTTGAACACTTCAAAATTGAGGAGATGGTAAGACAAATCGGTTTCAACGCCGAGGGTATCCCGTAGGTGACTGTTAATAGCCCCCGTAAATAACCGATCCAATCCACCAAGGGTAGGGTCGGTTCCTTCATAATTGATACGGTCGGGAAAAGGATCGATCGCAGTTATGGAAGCATCGTACAATCCTACAATCCGTTGGCGATCGCGCAACAATTCCCTTGAAAAAACTTCTATACCGATTCTTCCTGAGTGTCTCTCAACAAGCGTTACAGGCAAACCAATTAACCCTGCAAGCTGCTGATATGCTCTCTGACGTTCCTCAGATGTTACACCATCTCCCATTGCCAAAAGTGGAATCAGAGTTGTGCGGGCAAATTGTTCTGCAGCCGTTACGTGAGCTTGTAAATTACCCGGTTCTCCCGCCCATTGAGCGCGTCCATGATGTGCGGCGGCGGCGGCAAAGGAAGGTATCAAAGTTGACCAAGATGTGAGGTTATAGTCGCTTCCTTCAAGCAAACTGAATTCCAAAGCCGGAGAAATCAAAATGGCACCGGAGAGACCAACACCAAATTCCTGTTGTAGCTTGCGGGCTAATCTCGCAACTCGAAAACCTCCATAACTTTCTCCTGCAATAAAGATGGGAGATAGCCATCGCTTCTTTTGCGAGAGAAATCGTTGAATGAACTCTCCGAGTGCTTTCAAGTCTCGCTCGACTGCCCAAAATTCTGTTTCCTTGGGTTTATTTGCCTCCTGAGGATTGGCTTTCTCGCTGTCTTTGCCCTCCCGATCATCTTTGTCTTGAGGTATGGTGCGGCTAAAGCCCGTACCTATGGGATCGATAAATACCAAATCCGTAAAGCTTAGCCAACATTCAGTGTTGTCCACCAAACGAACGGGAGGTTTGGGTAAGCTGCCACATTCTCCAAAAGAAATGCGCTTCGGACCTAATGCTCCCATATGCAGATAAGCAGAAGCAGCGCCTGGTCCACCATTAAAGACGAAGGTGAGCGGTCTTTGCGATGCTTCTTCAGCCTCAGCTAAATACGCCACGTGAAACATTTCGGCAACGGATTTTTCCTGCTCGAACAGGGTTTGCCACTCAGCAATTGCCATGTAGCGGATCTGGCGATCGCTAAGCAATAGTGTATGCTCGGTTGTACTGGACTTACGGGTTGTGGGTGAGTTAGGAGTATCGGGCATATTTATAGCATATTTACAAAGAAACAAGCGGAAAGCTGCATTCGGGCTAAAACCCTCACTTCAATTTTCTATTAATTTAGGCAGTTCTTCGCGTAATCGTTTTTGCCAGTACACGATCGTGAGTCGTGCTTTAAATCAAAACGTAGCGCTAGAGCCTATAAGGAGTGGTAGGGCGCTGCCTGACTTGATAGTCCCTTAAGGCTCCAGTAGAAATCACAGTTCTCCCATATCTTCTAAAAGCAGAGATTTGTCCTTTTTGCACAGCCACATACAAAGTACTCTGACTCACACCCAAACGCCTTGCTGCCTCTGCCAGTGAGACACCTTGCTTCTGCATACGCTGTTGCCTTCCTAGTAATCTAAATTAGACTGCTATCTCATTACATTATAAATATTTTTTAAGAAATTTTAAAAAGTGTAACGAGTGAGTGCTAAGACACGCCGTGTTAGCAGGGTAATGAAGAATCCCTCTTACCTCTACAAAAGCGCTACTGTGCGAAATCCAAGGCATTATGGGTAATGTCGGATGGCAAAACAATGGGGGAAAATTATCTGTATAAATCTAAAGAAAATATTAAACATTAAAAAAAATGACTAATTTGATGAGAATCTAAATATAAGATTAAATTTCTTAATTCAAACGGGGTCAGCCACTATAAAGACCCTGAATATAGAACGCATTGACACTTCCACGGTTTCTTACTGTGGGAGTGTTAATGCATAACCCATAAAGCATTAAATCTGTCAATCCTTAAATAACTGAGTAAAAATACTTAAATCCTACTTTATACTGTTTTTGTGGCTACTTTTTAATGGGATTACAGAAAGTATTAAGCTTTCAAGGAAACAAGCCGTGTTAAGTGTTAATAACAGGTAAAAATAATTCCCTTCAATAGAAGATTACTTATAATGAGTTACACTTTCACCTATCAAAAATCATCTCTAAACAATTTGCGAGTGCTGGTAGTAGATGACAATAACGATAGCTTGGAATTAATCAAAATAATTCTTGAGATACACTCGGTGTTGGTAAAGGTGACGAATAGCGTAAGAGAAGCATTATTACTGTTGGCACAATGGAACCCAGATGTTTTAATTAGCGACATTGTTATGCCAAATGATGATGGTTATTCATTGATTCGTCAAATAAGAATTTCTAAAGATAAATGGATACAACAACTTCCAGCTATTGCTATAACAGCTTGTGTTACGGAAGAAGGACGCAAACTTGCTTTTGAGTCTGGATTTTCTGTATTTGCAGAAAAACCTTTTGACCCCGATGCGTTAATAGCGATTATTGCCCATCTTACTGGGGTTAAGTAAAGTAGAAAATTTCAAGTAGCTTAAATATAACTAGATTGTACATATAACCCAACACAATAACGACCTCGTATTTCACGTTTTATTAGATGTACATCAGAATAATGTTAGAATTTTTTAAGATTGCTGAAACAGTGACGGTATAACCTTCTCTACCAAAAGTGGTAAGCACTATATATTATGGTCAAGCATGGTATTTCGCTTGTAGAAGCAGCAAGACGTTTGGGCGTGAGTCAAAGCACGTTGTATATAGCTTTGCAAAAAGGACAAATCCCTACTTTTAGAAGAGACGGGCGAACTGTAGTGTCCTCTGGAGCATTAAGGGACTATCAAACCGGGAAGCGCCCTCCCTGTGCTTATAGGCTTTGATTCTCCCCCTTTGGCAGAAGCCATTATCAGTATTGCTGTTGCTATATGGGGTGTAATCAAAAACATGAGGATCGTATTATCAGCCCTCACCATTACTTTGCAGAATCGAGTTAATAAAATAGGGAGTAGGGGGTAGGGAGTAAGAAAATTTTCATGACCTCGTTGTGGGCAATCGCCCATAAGGATCTATCTTAAAGATAAGGGTTAAATTGCCTTTACTGAAAAAAATTACACTACACTCGCTCGCACGCCCCGCCCGGACAGCAATCTTCTAGAAGGAGATTCCTCATAGGAAATTGCTTTTAATTTTGATGTAAAAGACTCAGAACCTGCCCGTGTTTCTGGAGTAAATTGACCAATAGGGGGATTGTTAGTCGTAACTGGGACTATCTCCTCTAAATCCTCTAAATAAGATGGCGAAATTTCTTCCTGTTCTGGTATCAAGTTAAGAGATGTGTTGACTCCATTTGTTTCCACGGGGATCGCCTCAACATCAGGTGTCTGTAATGGGAAATCTGTCTCAGCCAATGGCTTCGCAACTTGCTGCGTCGTTTCCTCATATCCTGAAGTAAAAGCAGTGGCTGAGGATATTTTGGCAACTACAGCTAAGCTTTGGGGAAATTTGCTGCAAATCAAGCGTTCAAATTCCATATTGAAATGGAAAATGGCTTGTCCCCTCCTTTGCCAGCAAGTTAATATTTGCTGCACTGAAATTGCCTTATATCGACCTTGATACAGTGCTTCGATCGCTGCTAAGTGCAACCAGTTGCCTGGGTATTGCTTTTGCCAAAGTTCAATAAGCTCAATGGCACTGTAGCCACTCAGGTCAAAACTATAATGAATTAATAAAGCTACTGCTAAGTCGGCAGAAGTTTCCGGCTGTTTTGCTGTAAACATTTGGCTATCGCCTGCTGGCAATAGACATTGATTTTGCTCCCCTCTCATAAAGCCTGTGTGTTTTTAGCTACAGTTTTCTTTGTCAAGAGTTACCCAGAAATCAACAGGTGTCTTTCATTCTACTTCTATTATGGGAAGAGAGACGATATAAGGCGAATCAATAGCAGGAACTGTTCCAATTGCTACTAAAGCTTGGTAAACCATTGCTGCTACTTCAGCTCGTGTTGCTTCTCGATTCCCTTGAATTAACTTAGGATCGGGAAAATTAGCAATAATTTTATTATCTGTGGCTGTTGCAACTGCACTTAGAGCTGCTTTGGGAATGGTATTGCGATCGCTATAATTAACCAAGTCCTCGCTAAATTTTGCCGACAGGGAAAGCCCACTCACTAAGGAAACGATCGCTTGCAATCTCAAAACAGGTTGCTCTGGTCGAAAAGTACGATTGTTAAAACCGCTCACAAAACCGGACTGTGCTGTAATGCGAATGGCATCATAAGCCCAATAATCTTTTGAAATATCTGTAAATTCAGGAACTTGGCGCTTGGCAACAGGATGAAAAGCACCAGCCACCAAAGCAGCATATTGAGCGCGAGTTATAGGTGCATCTGGTTGAAAAGTTCCATCAGGAAACGGGCTTATCAAGTTTTTCTTCAACAATGCTTCTACAAAAGCCGTTGCCCAATGCCCAGCCATATCCGTAAATTTTGTCTTAACTGAAACTGGCTGTACGGAATTTTCCGGCAACGTTACCAACTCAACCAGTCCTCGTACTTGAGAAACCAATAACTGATTTCCGACAGAAATTAACTTTTTAGAAGTCACATTACGGACATCAAATCGACCGTTATTACGAAAAATATTACCTGCTGGTTCTTGAGGGCTACCCAAATCAGGAATTGCTTCTCCATTTATCAATAAACCATCTTGAATATTCTTTTCTATGAGATTGTGACGCAATACCGGATGAGCTTTGCGAGAGAAAGCCATGCCAGTGCTATTTTCTGATACTTTATTATGAGCCACCAAAGGAGCAGCAAAATCGCTAATTGCTATCCCCAAAGAATTTTTTTGCACAACATTTCGCAACACTTCTCCTTTGCTATGACGTGCCATTACCAGACCAGCGATCGTATTTTGTACAAACAAATTATCCCGAATGACAGGTTCAGCAGTCTCGCTCACAAACACCCCTTCCCGTCCGCACTTCGTCAAAGTGTTGTTAGCTACTGTTGGGGAAGTGGATTCAATCCAAACACCAGTTCCCTTTGCCATGGGATTTGTGAGTGTCACGCCTATTAATTGGGCATCACCCTGTAACAATAATGTTATATTTTGCGTCCCGAAACTTTGGCTGCGATACTCACCACTTCCGGAAATCGAAATACCTTTACCTTTAGTTGCTTCATTCCCTAGCACTATTACCCCATCGGGAATGACAAGAGGAAACACCTCACCACTAGCAGAACTGTAAGTTCCGGGTGCAAGCTGAATCATTTTTGCTGATGGTGTTGCTTTTAAAGCACGAGTCAGAGTTCGATAGGGGTTTGACCTCGTTCCAGAATTGGCATCATTCCCCATCACTGGGTCAACATAGAGTGGTGCTATAAGGGTAGAGTGAACCATTATTAGTGAACAGTGAACAGTGAATAGTTACAAGTAAACAGTAAACAGGGAAAAGTGAACAGCGGAAAGCGAGATATCTATAAAATGGGGCAATGGGCATGGGGCATTGGATAAAGAATTATTTTCCTGAGATCGGCTGTTTAGGATAAATGTAAGTCATTAGCGTTTAAAAACATTTGTACTATATTTTTGTCATTATTATAGTAATTTTGTACGAAGGTATCTCTCACAGCATAAGTCCTAATGAATATTCTTTGCCGCTTCTAATCTCAGCATAATGGTGCTTGTAAGAGAAAAATTCAAATGTTTTAATGCAAATGTACTTTATGTAAGTTATTACTTCTTCGTAATTGTTGTAACTTAAAGCCATGAAAAATACATTATTTGATAAAATCTTCCGCGACAGTAATGGCAAAATTGTTATAGCTCAGATGCCAAACCCACCAATTATTGTTTGGGTGGTAGCTAGTTTACTTAAACTAATTTTTCCGACAGGTGAAATCAATCTAGTGTTAGACTGGGTAGCTTTTGGTTCTTTATTTATCTGGGCATGTTTGGAATTATTTCAAGGTGTCAATTATTTTCGTAGAACGCTAGGTTTCATCGTACTTATTGGGGTAATTGCGTCAAAAACTGTGGGTATTGATGCACTTTCACTTTTTTAAGTTTTGAGCGCTCGTCTCATGCTCATTACCCAGGTAGCATCCCAAATTGGAAAAAATACTGGACGATTGGAAATCGCGTCTATACAAACAAAGTCCATCTATGCACTTCGTACATACTATGTGCAAAGCACAAAGCAAATTCGTTCTTAAGTTTTACTCCTTTGGGAGAGCAGATAGCCTCTGAAAAATTTTTAGAATGCAATTACCAAGCAATAAATTTGCAATCTCCTAGTTTGGGACTAACTAGGAGTTTTTTAATTCCTCTAAATCCTAGTGTACATCTTAAGAAATAAATCTATTTACTTCTAACTAAAGGCTTGTCAATAATTAGTTCTAATGACAGATTAAACATAAAAGTCTGAATTGTTATTCTGTTATTGTCAAAGTAAAGCAGTTTACCCCATTTAGAACAATGAATATTATTGCTTGGATTGTTTTAGGTTTGATTGCTGGAGCCATAGCTAAAGCTATTTATCCCGGTCACCAAGGTGGTGGAATCCTAGGAACAATTTTGTTAGGAATTATTGGTGCTTTTGTTGGTGGTAGTTTGGGTGTATTCTTCAGCACGGGACAATTCTCGCTAACCGCCACTGCTCTTAGTATTCCCGGTATCGCGTTAGCAGTTGTTGGTGCGCTTGTTGCTATTTTTGTGTGGAATTTAGTTACCCGTCGTGCAGTGTAAGAAGTCAAAGCACGCTCAGTTTTAATAAACCTTAGGGAGCTAGTTTTTATATTTTACCCCTGAATTTAATAAGAGCAATAGCGCTACTTTCATTTGAAAGTAGCGCTATTATTATTGAACTCTGATTCCTCACTTAAACAATCTATTTGGTCACTAGTCACTGGTGAGTCCAGCGCGCATGAGGCGGGTCTCCCACGCCCAGGCGACTGGCGTTCGCGAAGCGTCTCCGAAAGAGATACCCGTAAGGGTCACTGGTCACTGATTCCTGTTACACCAGCTTAACAACGTACAACCTGCCAGTAGTTTGACTGCTTCTAGCATCCAATAACTAGCGTGTAACAAGTTCATATTTGCCGGAGTTTCAAGAACAGTTTCAAAGATATTCAGTTGAACGCCAAGAGCCGACATTTGCGGAGTCAAGAAATAGGTATCCACTAAAGCTATACCAAGCAGCAACACTGATAAGGCAATTGAACTCAGACGCCACTTAGATTTTGTACTGCATGCTGCCAATACACTAGCTAATACCAAGCTCGCACAGAATAACTCAATGCGATTAAAATTCCAGAAAATCGCGTAACCTGCTGATGCAAAACTGGGCTGAGTCATCATGCCAGTTACATACAAACTAGGCATAATTACCCAACTTAAAATCAGGCTAGCACTCAGCCAGAAACCCAATGTCAGCATAGCAACATCCTGCCAAATGGGTCGTTTCAGTTCGACGTTAGAAATAGCGTTCATAGAAAAATTGCATATGTTTATACTTACAGTGTCTATCCTAACAAAGGATTTTGACAACAAGTATCAATTATCTTTAACAATCATTTGCAATCTGACAAAGAATTGAGCCTTGCCCTAAATTACACCGTAATTTCTCTGATGAAATTCTTAATGATATTTACATCTTGTTAAGAAGAGTCAAGAAGTTGCGAAGTGTTAGCATATTAAGTGTAAGGAAAATTTCTTACAAAACAGGGTGTACAGCCTGTCCTATCCTTGAAGTTTAAGAAGCAATGCGTGCCGCATATTTACTTAGTACAGCAATGGCTTGTACTTTAGCAATTGGTAGTTATCCCGGTAACTTGAGTCAAGCAGTCCAGTTGCGAGACGGTAAAGTGTACTTTACTCAACCACCCCGCCTAGAAGAGGTAGTGACAACTTATAAGGATGTTTATGTGTGGGGTGCAACATACTACTTCACTATCAGCATACCGGCAACTGCCGGAGAACCACTGCAAAAGATAACAATTAATCAACGAGAAGGAGCGGATCGTATACGCTTCGATCTTGAAGACAGTACAGCCTTTGAAGGGACTCGCTCCGAACGAGGACAACGGATAGGACTCAAAGATGCTACTAGCGATCGCAAAACAAAAATAGTCTCTCTTACCTTCGATCCACCTTTGTCTCCAGGTAAAATTGTGACCATTGGTTTAAAGCCGAGAAGAAATCCATCGGTCGCAGGAGTTTATCTGTTTGGAGTAACAGCATTTCCACCAGGAGAGAACGCACACGGTCAATTTCTTGGTTATGGACGGTTACAGTTTTATAACTTTTTCAATTCTATATTTCCATAGGGAGTGACCAGTGACCAGGTTTCACCTCATTTCCAGGCTCAGCCTGGGAATGAGAGAAAAGAAGTCGGGGATCTGACCAGAGATATCACTTCAATTGTTGTAACAAGAGGTCGCCTACTCTTAATGAATTGGCAATAATAGTCAGTGTGGGATTGACTCCAGAACTAGATGGAAAGAAACTCCCATCAACAACATAAAGATTATCAACGTCATGGGTACGACAATTAAGATCCAGTACGGAAGTTGTTGGATCTTCTCCAAATCGACAAGTCCCATTTTGATGACCAACGGACTGTAGAGGCATCATGTTGCGAGGATAAAGACTGAAGGGAACTAGGTGTTCTGCTCGATCGCCCTTCTTGAGAATTCCTACCCAACGTTTGGCTAGCCGATCGCTTGCTTCAAGGTTATTGGGTTTGTAGTTTAAGTAAAGACGATCGCCTTGCACCCGCACGCGATTCTCAGGATCGGGTAAATCTTCAGTTTGCAACCACCACCCAACAGTGCGATCGGCAACCGTTTTCAGTTCTGCTCCCGGTCGCATTTTTAAAAGTGGGGCTAGCAATGCTGGAACTTCGGCGGGTAACATATCTGCTAATACGTTCCCAGTATTTTGTATCAATCCCATGGGGTAGGGAAAGTCAGGTTCGCCCCAATAAAAATCGCTAATGGCTATCGTCTTTTGATAAACAGACGGATTAATTTTTAAATTCAGTTGTACCATCGCCATACAGATGTGCTTCATCAGGTTGCGACCTACTTGGTCGGAACTGTTTGCCAATCCATTGGGATGTTGGTCATTGCGCGATCGCAATAACAATGCAGCTGAGTTAATAGCACCGCAAGAGACCACAACAATATCGCCTGTAAAAAATTGAAGCTCTCCATTAATTTGGGCTTCCACTTGCGTGACTTCCCGACCAGAAGGACTCGTATGTAGGCGAGTGACTTTAGCTTCCGTTAGTAAAGTGATGTTTGCGTAAGGGCGAATGGGTTGAATGCAATTCACATCAGCATCAGCTTTGCCACGAGTCAAACAAGGAAAGCCATCACAGGTATTGCAACGAATACAGTCTCCCAGACTTTTATCAACTTCATTCAACTTCAATCCTAATGGCAAATGAAACGGATGCAACCCAGCCCCCTTCAAACAATCCACTAGTTCCTGCATTCGAGGTTCGTGATGTACAGGAGAATAAGAATAAGGTAAACTTCTGGAAGGCTCCGTAGGATCTACACCTGCTTGACCTCGAACATCGTAAAGCTGCTCTGCCTGAGTATAATACGGTTCAAAGTCATGATATTTCAACGGCCATTCTGGTGAGATACCATCCTTGTGTTCTACCCGCTCAAAATCGCGTTCCCGCAATCGTAACAAGGCTGCACCATAAACTTTTGTATTTCCACCAACCCAATAATTCATTGCGGGACGGAAGGGTTTGTTGTTTACGTCATACCATTGTTCTTGGGTATGGTATCGCTCTCGCTGATAAACTTCTAATGCACTCCAGTTTTCTTTCTCCCTAGGCAAAAACGTACCTCGTTCCAAGATTAAAATCTTTTTTCCACTAGGAGCAAGATGATATGCTAAAGTCCCACCACCAGCCCCAGTACCAATGATGATGACATCATAATGGGTGTTTGTTGTCATAAGTTTTTTCCTGAAATAGGAAGGGAATCGCTCAAATCGATATTGCCATTACGGTTATAATCACAGCGAAAAATACAGCGTTTGTGATTGTCGTGATGCAATTTAGCGCACTTAACTGCTCGCTTTCCAAAGAGATATTGATACAATGTTGATCCCAGCAACATCCCAACAGGTGGGGCAATAACATACAACCAAAATGCCGTCCAAATTTGAGATGGAAAAGCAGAGGCGAAGGTACGGGCGGGGTTCATGCCAAAGCCGGACAAAGGAGCTTCAAGAAAGACGTAAAGCATTACCAAACATCCGGAAAATAAACCTGTAAAACGATTGAGTTTTTGATTGTTACTCGTTAGCAAAACAGTCATCATCATGATAAATGCAATGACTAGTTCGCCCAATAAAGCTGCAACCCAACCCAGCGTTCCCGGCACCGTCACGACATAGTTGATAGGTGGTTGTGTGAAGACTTTACCTAACAATAATGCTACTAAGTATACACCAAGTAAGCCACCCAAACATTGAAACAGAATGTAGAAAATAACATCCTGTTGTTTCACTTTCCCTAATCGGTAAAAAGTAAGGGTAACAGCAGGATTCATATGTGCGCCAGATTGCTTACCCCAAGGAGAATAAATGAGGGCAATTGCTGTTAATCCCATAGCTATGCCTATAAAAAATCGGCGCAAATCTCCATTGTAAATTGCTTGATGAATGGGAGAACCAGGATATTCAAATATGCAGGTAAACACCCCAGCAGAAATCATAAATATTCCTAGTTCTGCTGCTTCCATTAAGTATTCTGGCAAATGTTTTTTAAACGTTTCCACCTTTCTCCTCCTGCATCCGGTATTCGGAATTTTGGAGAATCATGCTAGCAACTAGCCCCGTCCAACCTGTTTGATGATTAGCCCCAATCCCCGCACCGTTATCTCCATGGAAGTATTCATGAAATAAAATATAATCGCGCCAATAGGGATCGGATTGGAATTTTTCAAGAGCGCCGTACACCGGACGGTGACCTGTTGTATCCTTCTGAAAGATAGCAATTAAACGATTGGATAGTGCGATCGCAACTTCTTGAAGGGTCATATATTGCCCAGAACCCGTGGGACATTCCACTTTAAAAGAGTCTCCAAAGTACTCATAAAACTTCAAAAGTGCTTCAAGAATCAAGTAGTTGACTGGAAACCAAATGGGACCGCGCCAATTAGAATTACCACCAAATAAACTTGTGGTAGATTCAGCAGGTTCGTAGCGGACACAATAATCATGCTCGCCTTGATGCAATGTATAAGGATGTTTGAGATGATACTTTGATAATGCGCGAATTCCATAGGAACTCAAGAACTCATTCTCGTCCAACATCCTTTGCAGTATGCGTTCTAGCTTGCTTCGATAAGCGATCGCTAACAGCCTTCTCGCTCCCACCCCTGGTGTTTCCATACAGGCAATATTCTGTTTGAGATCGGGACGGTTGCGAATAAACCATTCCATGCGTCGTTTGAAACCAGGGAACTGTTGTAAAGTTTCCAATTGTAAAACTGCAACGGCATATAGGGGGATTAATCCTACCATAGAACGCACTTTTAAAGGAAACTGCTTATTATCAGGCAACCGTAGTGCATCGTAGTAAAAACCATCTTCCTCATCCCATAATGAAATCTCGGCATTGCCAATCCCATCAATGGCATCAGCGATGTAGAGAAAATGCTCGAAGAATTTACTAGCAATATCTTCGTACACCATATCGTCCTTAGCGAGTTCTAGAGCAATCGCGAGCATATTCAAACAGTACATACCCATCCAACTCGTGCCATCTGCCTGATTTAGGTGACCGCCCGTGGGTAGTTCTTTACTGCGATCGAATACCCCGATATTGTCTAGCCCTAAAAATCCACCTTGAAAGACGTTGTTACCTTCTGCATCCTTGCGATTCACCCACCAATTAAAGTTAAGCAACAGTTTGTGAAAAACACGTTCTAAAAAAGAGCGATCGCCTCGATCGTAAAACTTCTGCTCGATGTGATAAATTCGCAAAGCTGCCCATGCTTGTACGGGTGGATTGACATCGCTAAAAGCCCATTCATAAGCAGGCAATTGCCCGTTGGGTTGCATATACCATTCCCGTGTCAGACGATCCAATTGCAGCTTAGCAAAATCTGGATCGATCGCAGCCAAGGGAATCAGGTGAAATGCCAAATCCCAAGCAGCAAACCAAGGATATTCCCACTTATCTGGCATTGAGAGAATATCTTCACTAAACAGAGAAATCCACTCGTGATTGCGTCCTAGTTTCCTTTCCGGTGGAGGTGGTGGCTGTTTGGGATCGCCATTAAGCCAGTCATGTATCACATAGTTATAGTACTGCTTGCTCCATAACAATCCAGCAAATGCTTGTCGCTGAATGTTTCGCTCGTCTTCTGATATTGTCCAAGGATTGATACGCTGATAAAACTCGTCAGCTTCAGCAATACGAGTCTTGAAAATCGTATCAAACTCAGCACCAAGGGGAGCGCTCAGTGTTTGCACATTACTCAACCGCAAGCGCACTACTTTAGTTTCACCTGCAGGAATAGATAACGTGTAGTGGGAGGCAAACTTTGTGCCGATGCGATTTGGATTGACAGCTGCTGTTTGCCCGTTGACTACATACTCATTAATGCCATCCTTAACGTAAGGCGAGCTATTGCTAACACCAAATAATCGTTCGTAGTTTGTTTCGTTATCAGTAAAAAGGAGTTCTGCTCCTGCTTCGCAATACAGCCAACGAGTTCCTAAAGTCGAGTGCTCGGCTTCAATTAAACTAAAGTTGGGGTCTGACTGAACGACTTTGATGAAGGGTTGCTCCAAATTCGGGTTCCAAGCCCAGAGATTGCGAAACCAAAGTGTTGGCAGTAGGTGAAGAGTGTGAGTTTCCGAGCCTCGATTGGCGATCGCAATCTGAATCAAAATATCTTCTGGTGATGCTTTTGCATACTCCACAAAGACATCAAAATAGCGATTCTCAGTAAAAACACCAGTATCGAGTAGCTCAAATTCCTGTTCAAATTTGTTTCTACATCGATTTTCTGCCACCAATTGCGTGTATGGAAATGCTTGTTGGGGGTACTTGTACAAGCATTTCATGTAGGAATGGGTAGGAGTATTATCGAGATAAAAATAATACTCTTTCACATCCTCGCCATGGTTACCTTCTGTTCCCGTAAGTCCGAATAAACGCTCCTTCAAAATTGGATCGTTACCATTCCAAAAAGCGATCGCAAAACACAAACGCTGACGACTATCAGAAATTCCAGCAATGCCATCTTCACCCCAACGATAAATACGCGATCGAGCGTGTTCGTGGGGAAAATAATCCCAAGCCGTTCCATCACGACTGTAATCTTCTCGTACCGTACCCCACTGCCTTTCGCTGAGATAAGGTCCCCAACGTTTCCAATAAGCTGTACGTTCTCGATCCTGTTGTAATCTGCTTTCTTCCGAAGTCATGGGTTGAACTTCTCCTTAAGAAATTTACACAACCTTCCCACAAGCTTTTCTCTCTTCTACCAGACCCCACCTCGTTCCCACGCAGAGCCTGGGAATGCCTTCTTTAGAGGCTCTGCCTAAGAGTGTTCCATCTACCCGCAAGGCGGAGCCTCTAGTCGTGCATTCCTTGGTAGAACCAGAGAACGAGAAATGAGAAAACTCTTATGAGCTACTAACCTCTATTGCTCCTGATAATTCCAGAGCAATCCACCATCAACAAAAAATGTTGTACCCGTTACATAATTTGACTCGGAAGAAGCCAAAAATGCCACAAGAGAAGCAACATCTCCTGGTTGTCCTAATCTTCCCAATGGGATATTTTTGAGAAGCGATCCTAACTTTTCTGGATCGTTTAAGAGTTTGGTATTTATAGGAGTTTCAATTGCCCCTGGCGCAACATTATTAATTGTGATGCCATAAGGAGCTAATTCAACTGCCAAATTACGAGTCAGCATCTTCAAGCCCCCTTTGCTAGCACAGTAAGCTGCAAAGTGAGGAAAGGGCAATTCTTCATGTACGGAACTAATGTTGATAACCTTGCCTGGTTGCTTTGTTTCAATATGATGTTTTACAAATGCTTGGATAGCAAAGAAAACTCCTTTGAGATTTACGTTCATTACGGCATCATAATCTGCTTCTGTCACATTCCAAAAGTCAGCGTTCTTTTCGATGCCTGCATTGTTCACCAAAATATCTAGCTGACCAAAGTGAGAAACGCTATCTGCAATCATGCGTTGCACGTCAGAGACTATTCCAGTGTCTGCCTGAATTGTAAATCCATCAACTGTTTGGCACTTTCCACCTGCAGCCTTTACCTTTGACAAGGTTTCTTCTGCCCCTTCCGGGTGCGATCGATAGTTGATGACAATACTTGCTCCTTCCTGTGCCAGACGAATAGCGATCGCCTGTCCAATCCCCTGACTGCTACCTGTGACCAGCGCAACCTTGCCTTCTAGTTTCATTGTTTGTTCCTATGACTCTAACGTTGACTCGAATCAGAGCAGAACTAATTTAATCAATATCGCCAACAATTTATTGGTTGTTACACACTACTTTCGTAAAGACGCACTATTATGAAAGTGCCTTCACAATGTTTTTTCTCAAATGTCTAATGCAGGGTTTAGATAAGTTTACCAGATTTTTTGTTCAACATAATTAAGAAATATTTCATAGATTGCACCATGACAACATAATATCTGTACTAAATTAAAAAAAAATGAGACAAGACCTCAAATGAGATTAACTTCAGGTGAAGCTTTACTTAATCCAAATTAGTACAAAGTGTTCTCAATCCAAAATCCAAAATCGATAAGTCTTACTTTTCCTTAAAAGTCCACACACCCTCATCCCAATTGCTATCAGATGGTGGATTTTGCAGCCAATGCTGACAGCGTTGTATGTGCAACCGTGCTGCTTGGTCTTTGCTGTCAATCTCTAAGACTTTAGCAAATTCTGTTCTAGCACGCTCGAAGTCACGATTGATATAATAGTGACGACCTTGGTGATAGTACTCAATAACCTGTAGTTTTCCATCGCAAATCGGATCGGAACGCAAACCAACAAGCTCATAGATAGCAACTGGCTCATTTCTGCCTTTAACGCGAATGTAATCTAGTTCTCGCGCCCACAGTTGCTCTTTACAAGGTTTATAAGTATTATCACTGATGATGATGTCGCATCCGTACTGCTTACTAACACTTTCCAATCGAGAACCGAGGTTAACGCCATCACCGATCGCAGTAAATTCCATCCGTTTGCTCGAACCAATATTACCGCTAATCACGATATCGGAGTTGATACCAATGCCAATATTTATGGTTGGTTTGTGAATAGAACGACGGCGAGCATTAAATTCTTGCAACCGATGGCGCATTTCTATTGAAGACTGCACTGCCATCCAAGCGTGTTCATGTAAGGGCAATGGAGAACCATATACAGCCATTATGGCATCACCAATATATTTATCTAGCGTGCCTTTGTACTGAAAAACTGCCTCTACCATTGATTCAAAATATTCGTTGAGCATGCTAACCACTTCTTCGGCTTCTAGATTTTCTGTGAGGGTGGTATAGCCTCGAATATCAGAAAATAAGATGGAAACTTCTTTGCGATCGCCTCCCAATTTTGCATCATCTAATTTTAGTAATTCTTCCGCTAGTTCTTGAGTCATGTAGCGGTACATAGTACTTTTAAGCCGTTTTTCATCACTGATATCATCCATCACCACTAACGCTCCTCGTACTTGTTGAGCGTCGCTAGCATCGGCAATTGTGTTAATTGACAAATTGATACTGTTTTGATCTTCAGTATGAGTTACTAGAGTTCGATCTGGATAGTATTGTTCGCGGTATTTCAGATCTGCTGTGTTTAAAGCAGCTTGACACCACTTGCGAAAATCACCTTCTTTAATACTGACAACTTCACTAACGGGTTTACCTTCCAAACGTTCTTCTGGGTTTAAACCAAGTAAACGCTTAGCACTTTCATTTGCAATAATAATTTGACCCGCTTTATCAGTAGAAATAACTCCATTAGAAAGATTGCGGAGGATGTCTCGCTGTAGTTGTTCTTGCTGTTTAACTGTGGCAAATAATTGGGCATTTTGCAGTGCGACTCCTGCTTGAATGTTAAAAGCTTCCATAAACTCTTCGTCATTGCGATCGAAGCTTGCTTGGAAACACTCAGGAGGGTTTGGCCAATTAGCATGGTTGTAGGGAGGAAAATCTCCTGGTTTCTTTTTATTAACGAGCTGAGTGACGCCAATCAAATCTCCATCTGCATTAAAGACTGGCATACAAAGTAAGCTACAGGTACGATAGCCATTCTGTTGGTCTATTTGTTTGGCTGTCTCTGAGTCTGGATTGTTATATAGATCGAATGGAATATTGAGTGTTTTGCCAGTTGCAGCAACTATACCCGCAAAACCTTTGCCAATAGGTACTCGTAATTCTTTAGCAGAACCATCATCTTGGGTGATTTTTGTCCATAATTGTCCTGCTTCGCGATCGACTAACCAGAGAGTACTGCGATCGGCATTCATGAGTTCTTTTGCCTCTGCCATCACCCGTTTAAGTGTATCCTCTAAGTCAAGGCTGCTTTGACTGAGAGATTTTACTGCTTTCATGAGAGCAGCTGTAGCTCTTTGTTTTTGAGTTGCTATGTAAAAGGAACGAGAAGATTCTAAAATTAGCCTAATGGAAGGGGCAAATTCTTGAAATAACTGTCGATCGGCTTCTGTAAAACCTTTTATATCAATACGTTCTGACAAAGGCGCATCTGGGGCGTTGGGAAATCTTAATTTATTTAACAATTGTACAACTGCAACCAATTCTCCTTCCTCGTTCACGAGTGGCAACGCTAGCATTGTGTAGGTGCGGTACCCCGTTCTTGTTTCCTGTTCTTGGGCAAATACCGAACGGGGATCGTCGTAAAAATCAAAAGGAATGTTAACAACTTTTTTGTAGGTGGCAACTTCACCAGCGATTCCCTTATCGGCTGGGATGCGAATTTCTAAGGAGCGATTGCCCTCTGTCTCTGCCAAAATAGACCACAATTCTTGTTTTTCCTCGTCGAGTAAAAAAATTGTCGTGCGATCGGCACCCAGTAACTCCCCGGTTTTTAGGGTGATTGAATGTAGCATTTCTTGCAAGATTGTTTCAAATCCCTGAGAGTCAAGCATAGACAGGGTTTGATTGACAATGCGTAGCTTTTGTTCGACTTCGGAAACAACCTGCTTAAAAGTATCCTGAGTTAAGGGCGCGAGGAAAGTAGAAATTGTTCCTTTGCGTTTGGCAAGAGCACCTACCACTGCACCATTTCGCTGCATAGCATGACTTTCGCGATCTGCAACACCAATAATTAGATCGGCGGTAGCACCGCAACCACGTTGATGAACTGACATAACTGACTTTTGTTATAGAATTTGACTTTAGCAATGTTTATCAATGGAACTAAATGTATGTAAGTGTTGCTACAAGCAAACAAACAGAACATAACATATTCCACAGTGTAATCTTTTATCAAGCCAGCGTCATCTCATATGGTTGTGAGTTCGGCATTGAGAGGAAAAAATTTAAAATTTATTACCCAAAGATCGTTCTTAAGGGGGTGGCGCTAAAAAATAATGTTTAGCAGGTATACAATTTTTTCACACAGTTAAGTTAGGAGGAGCGTAATGTTGACCTTACGTAAGTCGTATTGGCGCAACCCTTATGTAGCACTCGCGAATGGGTTAGTCGTCTCGAGTACGTTCGCTCTCACTGAAAGTCTCGCACTAGCTCAAAGTCATATCGTTCCAGATAACTCGTTGGGCATCTCAAACTCTACAGTGACTCCTAATGTTGAGATAAAAGGAGTTCCTAGCGAAGAAATCTCAGGTGGAATCGTCAAAGGAACTAACCTTCTCCACAGCTTTCAGGAATTTAATGTTGATGTAGGAAGAGGGGCTTACTTTATTCTTCCTTCTGGTGTGGAGAATATTTTAACTCGCGTCACTGGGGTAAACCCCTCTCAAATTTTGGGAACCCTTGGCGTTACAGGAGGTAATGCCAATCTATTTTTTATGAATCCTAATGGTATTGTTTTCGGTTCCACAGCTCGTTTGGACGTGATGGGTTCATTTGTCGGAACGACTGCTAACGGTATGCGTTTGGGTAATGGAGAGATTTTCAGTACTAAACCAACTGAGCCTCTGCCATCCCAATTGTTAAATGTTAATCCTAATGCCTTCTTGTTTAACCAAATTTCCAATCGAGCAATCCCTGGAATTCAAGTGAATGGAGCATCTCTATCAGTTGGAGAAGGCAAGAGTTTGGTACTTTTGGGGGGAGATATTAGCTTAAATGCTGCTAATATCTGGGTATTGGATGGTCAAATAGAACTTGGTGGATTAGCTGATGCAGGAACAGTAGAGCTTTTAGGTAGTGCTAATAATTTGAATTTGAACTTTTCAGAGAATATACAGAAATCGGATGTATCACTTGTTAATAGAGCAAAAGTTGAAGTCACTGGTAAAGGTCAAGGGGGTGTGACAATTAATGCTGAAGATATAGATATTTTTGGGGGGAGTCTTATTTCTACAGGTATTAGATCGAAATTGAGTGCAACGAGCTTAACTTCACGAGATATTAAATTGAATGCTGGTGGAAGCTTGACAATAAATCAAAATAGTCAAATAAAAAATGAAGTAGAGCCTGAAGCAACTGGTAATGCTGGTAACATCAAGATTAGTGCGAGGAAAGTGAATGTCAACGGCGGACAAATTCGGACTCGTACTTTGGGTCAAGGAAATGCTGGCAATATTAGTGTTAAGGCTGTTGAAATTTCACTCGACAATCCGTCTTACATTCTTCAAGACAAAAATGGTCGGTATATATCTGAAGATAAAGCAGCGATAGATACTAGCAATGATGGAATTTTTGTTTCTGGAAGAGGACATAGTGGTAATATTTATTTGGAAGCTGATGGAGCGATCGCTCTAATTGGGCGAGGTGACAATCCTCAAAATAAAATCATTTCCACTTATACAAATGGAAGAGGTCAAGGCGGAAGTGGAAGTGTATTTATTAAAGCCGGTTCTATTTCTTTAGATAATGCTTTTATTGTCACTAGTAGCTTTAACGGAAATGCGGGAGAAATCTTACTACAAGGCGATCGAGCTATATCTTTAAGAAACAATAGCTCCCTCGTTGCTACTAGTTTTATTAGAGGTGATTCTGGTAATATTACACTCAAATCATCTGATTTTGTGCGTGTTGAGAATAGCTTGATTTCTGCTAACATTGGAGCATCACATAATTTTCTTACTGCTAGAGGTAATGCGGGTAAGATTTACCTATCTGGAAAATCTATTTTTGTCACTGCTGGATCGGAAGTAACGACAAGAAATGCTTTGGGTGGTAATGCTGGTATAATTCAAGTTGATGCTACAGATTTAGTGGAGATTTCTGGCAGAGTTCCTAAGTTGTTTTCTGAGAACAATCGTTCGGGAACAGCACTTTATAGTACTTTGCTAACAAGTGCTGAGCGAAATGCAAGAGGTCAAGCGGGTAATATTAGCATTGATGTTCCAAATGGAACTTTACGGGTAGTAGATGGAGCAAGTTTAAGAGCAGAAAGTCAAGGGAATTTTAAAGGTGGTACGATCGCTGTAAATGCGAAGAGGATTGAATTAACTGGGGGTGGAAAACTTCTCACAAGTGCTTCTAGAAGTGGGAATGCAGGTAATATTACTATGAGTGCTAGCGATCGTATAGACATCTCAGGTAGCAATCCTAATTTTGATGAAATCTTTAACCAAACAGCAATTAAGTATAAGAGTAAAACAGAGGCAGAGATTAGACTTGGTACTGTTGGCGGTGCGAGTGGTATATATGCTAGTACTTCCGAAACGTCTACTGGAAAAAGTGGGACTATTAATATAAGAACTGGACAGTTAATTGTTCGAGATGGCGCACAATTAAGCGTTAGTAGCGGTCAAAAAGATGCAGGTAATTTAGAAATTCAGTCTCGCTCAATATTTTTAGATAATGGAGGGAAATTACGAGCAGCGACTGCATCTGGTGAAGGTGGAAATATTAAGTTGCAAGTGCAAGACTCTATTTTAATGCGGCGTCAAAGTCAAATATCTGCTGATGCTGGTAATAATGGGAATGGAGGTAATATTACTATCGATATTCCCAATGGTTTTATTATTGGTTTCCTGCATGAAGATAGTAACATCATTGCCAACGCCCAAAAAGGAAACGGTGGTAGAATTACAATTGTGAGCTCTGGAATTTATGGATTTGAAAATAGACCATTACTCACATCTCTAAGCGATATCAATGCAAGTTCAGATGTTGGATTAGATGGTACTGTTCAAATCGATCTACTTGGCATAGAACCCAATTTAGCACGCATCAATTTACCAACCGAGATTGTTCGAGCAAGGTTGAGTCAAAGCTGTCAAGATATTACGGCTCAAGAAGAAAGCAGATTTGTGATGACTGGACGTGGTGGTGTACCGTCTAATCCTTACGAACTACTTAATGATGAGGCTGCGATCGCACATTGGATTGCACTTGTTCCCAATACCCAAGTTTCTTCCACTCCAACTACACTTAGCCACCAGAACGATGTGCTTTCAAAATCTATTGTGGAAGCTACGGGATGGGTAATTAATCCTCAAGGAGAAATTGTTTTGACTGCATCTACACCTACAATTTTACCTCCAATATCTCAACCAAGATCTTCTAGTTGTAAAACTTCATTATTAACAAAGCCTTAATTAACTAACCAAAACAAATACTTAATTTTTCTTATTTTTTATAGTAAAATATCTATTTTCTATACTTAGTTATACGTAAAAAAATCTTTAAAAAGACTAACAAAATTAGTTCTCAATTAATATTTGGATATAAGACGGTAGTGTCTATCATCTTTCATAACAGTTTCTTTTTTGTCCAATTGCCGATAATTTACTAACATAAAATACAATTTTCATTATAATTATAATGTATATAGCAATCCTAAATCATTTGTAAACAGATAGAATACCGACTTCTTTGAGAAACCTGGGTTCTGGATGCTGCAAATTTTCATAAATCAGATAGGATTGCTATATACGTAAAAAACACTCAGATATATAGTTGATTTTTGTAAACTCAAACAAGATATATTCGTTTTTCTATAGGCGATCCTATAATGACAGAAGAGAGGTTGCCTTTAAAAACTTGGTGTGTAATTGACTATATTGCCCGATAATTGAATTTGCAACAAATAGAAGCACTGCAAATTCTCATCGCTGCTAGAGTCTACATCAGCACCCTGCAATAAAGTGACAGGGCGTCATGCCCAAAACTTTAATGAAAAATTTGAGCTATCCCATAAGTTATAGTTTCAGCTTAACAGTAAAGCTGGCAAACCGAACCAAGAAACATAATACTATATATATGTGTTTGAAAACCAAAGATCTGTGGAATGTCTAAAACGACTACTGTACATACGTTTGAGCGAATTTCCCTACTTTTTTAAAAAAAGTTTGAGAAAAAGGTTGACAAACCCAAAACGGATTGTTAATCTAGATAAAGTGAGAAGCGAGCGAGAACAACGCTTCCACAACCGAACCAAGATAAAGCAATAGTTTGAA